>JBBKAW010000034.1:19035-54555 GCA_037722135.1 Aquificaceae bacterium | reverse complement strand
TAAGGCATACGGACCCAGAGATATACGAAGCCATAGTAAAGGAATACGAAAGGCAGTTTTATCACCTTGAGCTTATAGCTTCAGAAAACTTCACATCCCTTGCGGTTATGGAAGCACAAGGCTCTGTGCTTACCAACAAGTATGCGGAGGGATTGCCACACAAGAGGTATTACGGTGGTTGTGAGTTTGTGGATATTGTAGAAGACCTTGCCATAAAGAGAGTAAAAGAACTCTATGGAGCGGAGCACGCCAACGTTCAGCCTCATTCTGGCTCTCAGGCAAACATGGCGGTATATATGGCGGTCCTAAAGCCAGGAGATACCATACTGGGTATGGACCTTGCCCACGGAGGACACCTCTCTCACGGTGCTAAGGTAAACTTCTCTGGAAAGATATATAACGTGGTCTACTATGGGCTAAACCCCGAGACAGAGCTTATAGACTACGACCAAGTCTATAGGTTGGCAAAAGAGCACAAGCCTAAGCTCATAGTAGCTGGTGCCTCCGCATATCCAAGAGTTATAGATTGGGAAAAGTTTGCCCAAATAGCGGAGGAGGTGGGTGCTTACCTTATGGTAGATATGGCACACTACTCGGGTTTGATAGCAGGTGGTGTATATCCTAATCCTGTGCCTTATGCTCACTTTGTAACTTCCACAACCCACAAGACCCTGAGAGGTCCAAGGGGAGGCTTTATCCTCTGCAAGGCGGAGTTTGCAAAGGATATAGATAAAAGCGTATTTCCGGGAATACAAGGTGGTCCACTTATGCATGTAATCGCAGCCAAGGCAGTAGCCTTCAAAGAAGCCATGACGGAAGAGTTCAAAAGATACGCAAGACAGGTGGTTAAAAACGCCCAAGCCATGGCGGAAGAGTTTATGAGGCTTGGTTTTAAGGTGGTATCCAACGGAACAGACAGCCACATTGTGCTTCTTGACCTTAGAAACAAGGGAATAACTGGTAAACAGGCGGAAGAAGCTCTTGGCAGAGCAAACATAACGGTAAACAAAAACGCAGTTCCCTTTGACCCACTTCCACCCACAAAGACAAGCGGTATAAGGATAGGAACGCCTGCCATGACTACAAGAGGTATGAAGGAAGATGAGATGAGATACATAGCAAGGCTCATAGCACAGGTTATAAACAACATAGAGGATAGTGATACTATAGAGAAAGTCAGCAAAGAGGTGATAGAACTTTGCCAACAGTTTCCACTCTATCCTGAACTTAAAGAGGTAGTAGATGAGCTTTCTTATAGCAAAACAATCCATATTTAACAAAGAAGGTAAGGGAGTTGCCTTTGAAGTCTTTCTTAGAAAAAAGTCTGAATTTACTGACCAAATACTCAAGATTCTGATATAATACTACCCATGAACCTTATTAGACTTCAGCTCATATATCCAGAAGAGAGAGTGAAAGACCCCATTCTATGTATGGTATGCAAGAGTTTTGATGTGGTTGTTAACATAAGAACCGCAAAAGTCACAAGAGATACGGGCATACTCACCGTTGAAATTGAAGGAGAAGCGGAAGAAATAGAAAGGGTTATGAAGTTCATAGAAGACAAGGGCGTTTTAGTTCAACCCATAGAAGGGCAGATATTTACAGAATGAAGATATCCGAAATAGGCGAATTTGGTCTCATAGAAAGGCTCAAGGGATTACTAAATAGCCACATTATAGGAGATGACACCGCACCTATAAAACTTCAAGAGCATACCTTGCTTTTAACCTGCGACCTACTTCTTCAGGATAGACATTTCAGAATTCACTATCCACCCTCTGCCATAGGTTGGAAGGCTATATCGGTGAATGTGAGCGATGTGGTGGCAAATGGTGGAGAGCCACTTTACTGTCTTGTTTCTCTAATCTTGCCAGACTTAGAGGTAAGATACGTGGAGGATATATACCTGGGCATAAAGAAGGCTTGTGAGTTTTATTCCTGTCAGGTAGTGGGTGGAAACATAAGCAAGGGTGATAAGCTCGGTTTGGATATTTTCATGATTGGCAAGGCGGATAGGTTTGTAGGAAGAGGTGGTGCAAAGGTGGGGGATGGAGTTTTTGTTTCTGGAACTTTGGGTGACTCAAGGGCTGGGCTTGAACTTCTTCAAATGGAGAAAAAGCACTACGAAGATTTTGAACTAAGGCTCATAGAGAAACATCTAAGACCTACCGCAAGGATAGACTTTATAAGGCATATATCCAAATATGCCAATGCCAGCATGGATATAAGCGATGGGCTCTCTTCGGATGTGGAAAAACTCTCAAAGGCAAGCCAAGTAAAGATTAGCCTTTTTTCTGACAAGATACCCATATCTCAAGAACTTGTGAGCTTTTGCAAAAGACATGGCAAAGACCCGCTTGAGTATGCACTCTCTGGTGGAGAGGACTATGAGCTTTTGTTTACTCATCCTCCTGAAAGGTTGAATCCCTTTCTAAGTATGGTGCAGATAGGTTTTGTGGAAGAGGGTGAGGGTGTTTTTCTTGACGGTAAACCTCTAAAACCTACGGGTTTTGACCACTTTAGGGTGGTATAATTTTCCTATGCGAGAGATTTTTATAACAGATGTTTCTCTCAGGGATGGTATCCAGTCTTTGCTTGCGACAAGAGTAAGAACGGAGGATATGCTTGAAATAGTAAGCATACTTGACAAGTGTGGTTTCTGGTCTCTTGAGGTATGGGGTGGGGCAACCTTTGATGTTTGTCTTAGGTATCTAAAGGAAGACCCTTGGGAAAGGCTAAGGCTTTTCAAAAAACATGCTCCAAATACAAAACTTGAAATGCTCCTAAGAGGACAAAATGTAGTTGGCTATAGGCACTATGCGGACGATGTGGTGGAGGAATTTGTAAAAAGAGCATACGATAACGGTATAGAAGTCTTTAGGATCTTTGACGCTCTTAACGATACAAGAAATATGAGAAAATCCATAGAAACCGCCAAGAAGGTGGGGGCAATAGTTAAGGGAGTGCTCTCTTATACCATAAGCCCAGTGCATACGGTGGAGTATTACGTTAATGTTGCAAAAGAACTGGTGAATATGGGAATAGATATTATTTCTATAAAAGACCAGGCAGGACTGCTGTCTCCAAAGGTAGCCTATGAATTGGTAAAGGCTCTCAAGTCTGAGTTTCCAAACTATCCAGTTCATCTCCATACTCAAACCACTGCGGACCTTGCAGAGATGGCACAGCTCAAGGGTATAGAAGCGGGTGCGGACATGATAGATACGGTCTTTTATAGCCTTTCTTGTCAAACCTCTCACCCACCCGGCGAGACCATGATCTATGTGCTAAGGGAGTTTGGCTATGAGGTTAAAGTGGACGAAAAGCTTTATCAAAAGGCTGGAGACCTCTTTGCAAGTATAAGGACAAAGTATAAGAAATACGATGTTCTGCCACCTTATCCAGACGTGGGAGTTCTTTTGCATCAAGTTCCTGGGGGTATGATATCCAACTTTATAAGCCAATTAAGAGAGCAGGGTATGGAGGAAAAACTACCAGAGGTGCTTGAGGAGGTTGTCAGGGTCCGTCAAGACCTTGGATATCCACCTCTTGTTACGCCTACAAGCCAAATAGTAGGCTCTCAGGCTTTTCTTAATGTGCTACATGGAGAGAGATACAAAGTGGTTACAAAGGAAACAAAGGACTACGTAAAGGGGCTATATGGCAGACCACCTGCACCCATCAGTGAGGAGCTCATAAAGAAAATCCTCGGAGAGGAAGAGCCCATATATCATATAAGACCTGCGGACTTGCTTGAACCAGAGCTACCAAAGGTCAGAGAAGAAGCCATAAAGGCTGGTGCAAAGAGCGAAGAAGATATACTGTCCTACGCCCTCTTTCCATTGGTTGCCAAAGAGTTTTTTGAATTCAGAGAAAAAGGAGAGAAACTCCCTCCAGAAGAGCCTATTGAAGAAAAGAGAGAAAACATACCTGTGGAGTTTATAGTGACCGTTCATGGAGAACAGTATCATGTTCAAATAGCAGGAAGGGGAGAGCCTACTGCGGAAGGAAGACCTTTCTTTATCAGGCTTGATGGAAAGTTAGAGGAGGTTATACTCAAACCTCTCAAAGAACTAAAAAATATACCATCACCCTACGGTGAAATAACCTCTGCTATGGAGGTAAAGCCTAAAAGACCAAGACCTGTGGGTGTTGGGGATGTGACTTCACCTATTTCTGGAAAAGTCGTAAATGTAAAGGTAAGTGTAGGACAGACTGTGAAAGAGGGTGATGTGCTCTTTGTGGTAGAAGCCATGAAGATGGAAAATGAGGTTCACAGTCCTGTGGAAGGTGTTGTGGAGGAAGTGCTTATATCTGTGGGTGATGTGATAAATCCAGATGAGGTGGCGGTAAAGATAAAACCCATAAAGATATGAGTTTGAAGATACTTGTGGTAGAAGATGAGAATGACCTTGCGGAGTTGATAGCTTACAATCTAAGGAAAGAAGGCTATGAAGCCCTTGTTTGTCTTAGGGGTGCGGATGCCATAAAATACCTTGAAGAAAACCCGCCAGACCTTTTGCTCCTTGATGTGATGCTTCCAGACTACGATGGTTTTAGGATAGCCCAGTATGTGAGAGGAAAAGAAAGTCTTAAGGATATACCCATAATATTCGTAACCGCACGGGACATGGAACAGGATAAGCTAAAGGGTTTCTCTCTCGGTGCGGACGACTACATAACCAAGCCCTTTTCCTTAAAGGAACTTCTTGCAAGGGTAAAGGCGGTCTTACGAAGGGTTGGGAAGGAGAGAAGGCAAACCCAATTCAGGCTCGGAAGTATCCATATAGACTTGGAAAAAAAGGAGGTTAAAAGGGGCGAAGAAGTTATTGAACTTACACCCACAGAGTTTCTAATATTGTCCGCCTTGCTTGAAAATTATGGCAAGCCCGTGAGCAGGGAATACCTTATAGAAAGGGTGCTAAAGAGAGATGTATACGATAGAACGGTGGATGTGCACATAAAGAAGCTAAGGGAAAAACTTGGTGAAGAGGGGAAAGCTATTCAGACAGTGAGGGGCTTTGGGTATAAGTTGGAAATATGAGATGGTTTATATTGGTCTTTCTAACCCTTTTTGCCCTTATGCATCTTTATGCTTACTCAAGGGTTTTTAAACCTGCACTTGGAAAAAGAGGGAGATGGGTCATTGCCTTGTTGCTTTCTTCTGGATTTTTCTCACCCTTTATATGGCGTTATGCGGATGCTAATATGGGTCCTCAGGTTGCTTATGTTACTGCTTTAAGCGGTCTAATGTGGGCTGGTTTTTTATTGTATTTAGTTGTAGTGGGTTTGCTTTTTGACCTCTATAGGGGTGTGGTTTATGTTTCTCGCAGGTTTTTTGACATAAACCCTCTGCCCCTACCCTCCCCAAAGGCAATAGCCCTTTCCATTCTACTCATCTCCACTGTGCTGTCTGTGTATAGCCATTATGAGACGCTTAACCTCAAGGTGGAAAGGTATACTGTATACACCGATAAACTTCCAGAAAACATCCAAAGGCTAAAGGTGCTCCACATATCGGATATGCATCTTGGTCCTGTAATGGGGATGGACAAAATAAGACTTGTGCTTGAGGTGTATGAAAGGGAAAAGCCAGACCTTGTGGTTTCTACGGGAGATTTAGTGGATGGGAATATGAGGGACAAACTCCACTTGGCTGACGCTTTGTCTGAGATGAAGCCACCCTTGGGAAAGTATGCGGTTTTGGGAAACCACGAATACTATAGAGGTCTGGAACAGGCTATAGACTTTACCCAAAGGGCTGGCTTTAGGCTCTTAAGGGGAGACTTGGCACAGATAAGGGAAGTAAACTTAACTGTGGTTGGAATTGACGACGATGACTGTAGGTTTTTCAAAAAGTGCCAAGGCACTCTTTCCGACAGGGAACTATTAGAAAAGGCAAATCCTAACAGTTTTGTCCTATATCTCAAACACAAACCGCGCCTACAAGAGGGTGCGGAGAGGCTCTTTGACCTTATGCTCTCGGGACACACGCATGGTGGTGTGTATTACCCTGTGGGGAAACTCATCCTCACAAGGCTCTTTATAAGTGATAGAGGCTTTCATAGGCTGGGAGACTCTTACATTTACATAAGCAAAGGTGTGGGCACAGGTGGACCACCCATGAGGCTCTTTTCTCCACCAGATGTGGCAGTTATTGAGATTGTAAACAGGCGGAGATAAAGGACACAAAGAGTGGATGTGGTCTGTGTGGCTTGCTTTTAAACTCTGGATGGAACTGACAGCCTATATACCAAGGATGGTCTCTTAGCTCAATTATCTCCACAAGTTTCCCGTCAGGCGAAAGCCCAGAGAAAACCATGCCTGCGGACTCAAAAAGCTCTCTATAGCGGTTATTGAACTCATATCTATGTCTGTGTCGCTCGTAGACCACTTCTTGCCCATATATTTCCCTTGCCCTTGTCCCTTCCACTAACTTGCAGGGGTATGACCCAAGCCTCATAGTCCCACCAAGATGCCTTATATTTTTCTGCTCTTCCATTATGTCTATTACAGGATGAGGCGTAAAGGGGTCAAACTCTGTGGAGTTGGCATCTCTTAGACCAAGCACATTCCTTGCAAACTCCACACACATAAGTTGCATGCCAAGGCATATACCAAAGGTAGGTTTTTTCCTCTCTCTTCCATATCTCAAAGCCCTAACCTTGCCTTCTATTCCTCTCCCTCCAAAGCCTCCTGGAATAAGTATGCCATCCGCTTGCTCTAAAATATCCTCTTGATAGTCCTCCGAGTTTACCCAGATTATATCCACCTTTGACCTATTGGCTATTCCACCGTGCGTAAGAGCTTCAATTATGCTTTTGTAGGAGTCCTTTAAAGAGACATACTTTCCTACGATAGCAATCCTTACCTTCCTCTCTGCGGATTTTAAAACTTGGACTATGTCCTCCCATTTGCTCCTTGTTTCCTTATAGGTAAAACCAAAGTGTTCAAGAATGAGCCTGTCTATACCCTGACTTTTGAGTATCAAAGGCACTTGGTATATATACTCTACGTCTTGTGCGGATATGACCGCAGACTTTTTCACGTTGGTAAAGAGGGCTATCTTCTCTTTTATGCTTTCCGGAATTTCCACCTCCGACCTACACAGGATTATGTCTGGCTGAATACCTATGGCTCTTAATTCTTTAACCGAGTGCTGTGTGGGTTTGGTCTTTAACTCACCTGCACTTTTTACATAAGGGACATATGTGATGTGTATGAAAAGAACCTTGTCTCTACCTAACTCTACGGATAGTTGACGGACCGCCTCAAGAAAAGGAAGACCCTCTATATCTCCCACGGTCCCACCCACCTCCACTATAACCACATCATACCCATCTTCCACATCCCTTATTAGCCTTTTTATCTCGTCGGTTATGTGAGGTATAACTTGAACGGTTGCACCGAGGTATCCTCCTTCTCTTTCCCTTTGTATTACGTTGTAGTAAACCTTCCCTGCGGTTATGTTGTTTTTCCTGCTCATTTTTATCTCTGTGAACCTCTCGTAATGTCCCAGGTCTAAGTCTGTCTCCGCACCGTCTTCTGTTACGTAGACCTCTCCATGTTGGTATGGGCTCATAGTTCCCGGGTCTACATTTAGATATGGGTCAAGTTTTTGGATGTTTACCCTAAGACCTTGCTCCTCAAGAAGAGAGGCTATGGAAGCGGAAGCTACTCCTTTGCCTAAGGACGAAAGGACGCCACCCGTGACAAAGATGTAATATGCCATGTATGGATATTTTACAATAGAGGGATAAGATTTCTCACCCTTTGTGTTTCCTCAAGGTCCACCTCTACCTGAAGAAGGCTGTCTCCCCTTTCTGAAAAGGCAAGCACCTCACCCCATGGGTTATATATGGCGGAAGACCCACCATATTCTTCACCTCCCACCTCACCCCATGCATTAGAAAGCATAAGGAAACATTGATTCTCTATAGCCCTCGCCCTTGAAAGGACTTTTAAATGCTCTTTCCTTTTGCTCCCCCACATGGCTGGCACAAGGAGCAACTTAGCCTCCCTCAAGCTCCATGAAAGCTCTGGAAACCTAAGCTCAAAGCATACGAGAATACCCAGCTTTACACCAGAAACCTCAAAAAGTGGATTTTCATTACCAGGTAAAAAGTGCTTTTGCTCTTCATAAAGTGGAAAAAGCTTTATCTTGTGCCTTACTCCCGCTATATTTCCCTTGTCTACCACTATGGCAGAGTTATGTATGCCTTCGTTGACCTTTAAGGGATAAGTTCCTACCACTGTTAGCCTTCTCTCTTTTGAGACCCTTATGAGCTCTTGCAGGACTTCATGGGTTGCGTCCGCATGCCTTTCTAAGTTTTGATAGTCAAAGCCACACTGCCACATTTCGGGCAAAAGCACAAAAGACCCATCCTTTACATAGCGGAGCATTTCCAAGACTTTTTTGAGGTTCTCTTCCACCCTTCCAAAAAAAGGTCTAAACTGCAGGACCGCAAAGTTAAGCATCGCTTATAAGATTATAAGTGCTATTAAAGCATAAAATTCCGATTTGCTATGTTAGTATTTATTAATCATGGAAAGGTTCTTTCCCTTTCTCAGATGGCTAAAGGGTTATGACAGGAAAACCTTTACCTCTGACTTAGTGGCTGGTCTTACAGTGGCGGTTGTGCTTGTGCCACAGTCTATGGCTTATGCCCTCATAGCTGGTCTTCCACCCGTTTATGGACTATACGCTGCATCCATACCTGTAATAGTTGCTGCACTTTTTGGAAGCTCCGCCCAGCTTGCCACAGGTCCTGTTGCTATAGTAGCCTTTTTGACCTTTGTCTCTCTCACAAGCTACGCAAAACCCGGTGAAGAGAAATTCATAGAGCTTGCCATTCTTTTAGCTTTTCTGGTGGGTATAATACAGCTACTGATAGGTGTCTTCAGGCTTGGATTTTTGGTGAACTTTGTATCACATTCGGTGATAATAGGCTTTACCAACGCAGCGGCAATAATAATAATTAGCACACAGATACCTGCAATTTTAGGCATAAAGGTGGAACAAAAGGAGCTTATATTCCAAAACATATACGAGATAGTAAAGGCAATTCCACAAACAAACCCTTACACCCTCATGGTGGGTTTAGGCTCCATAGCTTTGATAGTGGGGTTAAGGAAGATAAACAAAAACTTTCCCTCCGCACTGCTTACTGTGGCTTTATTTACCGCCCTATCATACTTTTTTGCCTTTGAAAGCTACGGCATAAGGGTGGTGGGTGATATACCTCAGGGTCTTCCTCTACCCTCCTTGCCCTCTATAGACCTTGACCTTTTGGACAAGATAATAGGCAAGGCTTTTATCATAGCCCTTGTGGGTTTTATGGAAGCCTACGCCATAGCCAAGTTTATAGCAAGCCAAACAAAGCAGAAGATAGACGTAAACCAAGAGCTCATAGGTCAAGGACTTGCAAACCTTGTAGGTTCTTTCTTTAAGAGCTTTCCCGTGAGCGGTTCCTTTTCTCGCTCTGCGGTAAACTTCCAAGCAGGTGCAAAAACAGGCATGGCAAACATCATAAGTGCCAGCTTTGTGATAGCCACCATATTCTTTGTTGCACCTCTTTTATACTACCTTCCAAGAGCGGTGCTCTCTGCGGTGGTCATAACTGCAGTGGTAAACCTCATAAAGCCAAAATACTTTGTGCATCTTTGGAAAACAAACAAATATGACGGCATATCCGCCATCTCCACCTTTGCTTTATCCTTTATCATGAAGCCAGACTATGCCATCTTTATAGGAGTGTTTTTGTCTCTTTCCCTTTTCCTCTGGAGAAGCCTATACCCAAGAATTGTCAGAATGTCCAGAGACCCAGTTAGCAAAACCTTTGTGAACGCAGAAACTAACAACCTACCCACCTGTCCACAGATTGAGATGGTAAGACCAGAGGCATCCTTCTACTATGCCAATACAGAGAATATTCTTGAAGAAATAAAGGAGATGATAGAGCAAAAGCCCGCACTCAAACACTTGGTTATAGACTGTGAGTCTGTAAACTACATGGATGGAACAGCCCTTGATGCCCTAAGCGACTTCCTTGAGGATATCAGAAAGAGAGGAATAAACCTTGTGTTTGTTAACGTAAAGGGTCCTGTGGAAGAAGTTATGAGGCGTTCAGGCTTCCTTGAAAAGCTTGGCAAGCGAAATCTCATGCCCTCCAAGGGATACGCGGTCGGTGAGCTTTTCAAAAGTATAGACCATGAATACTGTGCAAAGGTATGTCCCCATGCGGTCTTTAACGAATGCTATACGGTTAAGGAGTATGTAAAGTTTGAGCCTGCTAAAAATCCCATAAGGGATATATACGAAGCCTTCTCTAATTACGAAGATATAGAAGTTTATGCGGGAAGAGCATACAGGAATCTTATCCTTAGGTCTGATGGAAAGGAGATAGAACTCAAAGCGGAAGATTTCTACACAGATGGAAAGGGTATATACGTGCCTTCTACAAAGTTTATGAAGTATAACGGTGAGGTTATTTCCTTTGGTGGCTTGTGTAGCAAGAAGGGTTGTGAGATGAAGAATGGCTTTGTTTATCTTGGAAAGGATACAAAAGAGATAGTGGAAAAGCTCTTAGGCATTCTAAAATAAAAAAAGCCCCCTTGCGGGGGCAGTTCCTTAGTCAAGCTCTGGCATATCAGGGGTTGGTGTCTTTTCCTTCTTATCCTCTGGAATTTCTGCCACAAGGGCTTCTGCGGTAAGCATAGTTCCTGCCACGGAAGCGGCGTTTTGTATAGCAGTCCTTACCACCTTGGTGGGGTCTATTATACCTGCTTCTACCATATCCTTGTATTCTCCCACCGCTGCGTCAAAGCCCCAGTTCTTGCCTTTTTCCTTGCCAAGCTGTAGCACCTTTTCAAGGACCACATAACCCTCAAATCCTGCATTGGAAGCTATCTGCCTAAGAGGTGTCCTACATGCCTTCTTTACTATGTCCACACCCACTTGCTGGTCTGGATTATCCATCTTAAGGTTTTCAAGTGCTTCGGAAGCTCTAACCAATGCCACACCACCACCTGGGACTATACCTTCTTCCACTGCAGCCTTTGTGGCGTGCACTGCGTCTTCTACTCTTGCCTTCTTTTCTTTGAGCTCAGCTTCTGTAGCCGCACCAACTCTTATGATAGCCACACCACCTGCCAACTTGGCAAGTCTTTCTTGGAGCTTTTCCCTGTCGTAGTCAGAGGTGGTCTCCACTATCTGCTTCTTTATTTGCTCTATCCTTGCGTTTATAGCTTCTTTTGAACCCTTTCCACCTACTATGGTGGTGTTATCCTTGTCCACTATTACCTTGTCTGCCCTTCCGAGCATGTCAAGGGTGACGCTTTCAAGCTTTATACCAAGCTCCTCAGTTATAGCAGTGCCACCGGTGAGTATGGCTATGTCTTGGAGGTAGTCCTTTCTCCTTTGACCAAAACCGGGTGCCTTTACCGCACATGCTCTGATAACTCCCTTTATGTGGTTGACCACAAGGGTTGCAAGGGCTTCCGCTTCTACATCTTCTGCTATTATGAGGATGGGTTTTCCTGCTCTGACTACCTGCTCAAGTATGGGCAGAATGTCCTTTACGTTGGAAATCTTCTTTTCGTATATGAGAATGTATGGCTCTTCAAGAACCGCCTCCATCTTGTCTGGATTGGTCACAAAGTATGGAGATAGGTATCCTCTGTCAAACTGCATACCTTGGACGGTTTCAAGGGTGGTCTGTGCGGACTTGGACTCTTCAACGGTTATCACACCATCTTTGCCAACCGCTTCCATAGCATCTGCGATTATCTTTCCTATCTCGGGGTCGTTGTTGGCGGATATGGTGGCAACTTGCTCTATCTCCTTCCTTCCACTCACAGGTATAGATAGTGCCTTAATTTCTTCTATGACCTTCTCTACCGCCTTGTCTATACCCCTCTTGAGGTCCATGGGGTTTGCACCAGAGGCGATAGCCTTTAGACCCTCAGTGAATATAGCCTGTGCCAGCACTGTTGCGGTTGTAGTTCCATCACCGGCCACGTCTGCGGTCTTGGAGGCAACCTCTTTGACAAGTTGTGCACCCATGTTTTCATAGGGGTCTTTGAGTTCAATTTCCTTTGCTACCGTTACACCATCTTTAGTGACTACAGGTGTACCCCACTTCTTTTCAATGATGACCTCTCTACCCCTTGGTCCAAGGGTGACCTTAACTGCGTTGGCAAGCTTGTCAACACCTGCTTTGAGCCTTGCTCTTGCATCTTCTCCATAGATAACCTTCTTTGCCGCCATGCTACCACCTCCTTTAAGGGTTTTTTATTCAACTATTGCAAGCACTTCATCTTCGGACATAATAAGAAACTTTTCTCCATCAAGCTCCACCTCGGTGCCCGCATACTTATTAAAGACCACCTTGTCTCCGGGCTTTACCTTAGGTGGAACTTGTTGACCGTTTTGCAAAAGCTTTCCTTCTCCTACCGCAACAACTTCTCCTATTTGTGGCTTTTCTTTGGCAGTGTCTGGTATGATTATTCCAGAGGCAGTTCTTTGTTCTTGCTCCTCAAACCTCTTAACCACTATCTTGTCATAAAGGGGTCTGAGCTTTGCCATGTTCCACCTCCTTTTAGGGATTTTTACGTGTAGATATTATATTAACATTCCCGCTCTTTGTCAAGAGGGTATTGAGAAAATTTTTAGTCTTGTATACTCATATTTTCTTAGCTTAGCCATTAAGATTAGATACCATCAGACCAACCTGCAAGCTACAGAGGATTTATAACCTTGAGCCCGCCGTGAGGGATAGGAGGATAAACTTGTTTGATGAAAGTCTTTGAGGAAGTCCCTCATAGGCTCAGTAATATCCTCTCTCCAGCCCTTGTCAAAGAACTGTTGCCAAAAGCTCCGCCATCCACCGAGCTAAGAGTGGACTTCTTAGCAAAATTCGAAAAGGATAAGGCTCACGGAGTTGGTATTGAAAAGGGCAAACAAATCAAACTTGAAGAAGGTAGGCAAATTGGTATTGAGGAAGGACTTTTGAAAGCTATACAAGAGATGTTTGTATCATTGAAGGTAAACTTGGCTATATGCCAGAGGGGATAGGCAAATAGGATATGGCAAAGTAAAAGATGTGAGTTTCTGAACTCTTTAGTCAAAAAGTTGGTTTCTACTTCTGAAGTTGTAATTGAAAGAAAAGCACCATATAATAACTTGCAACTTGGGTTATTATTAATACTCATGCTAAGGCTCTTATCTCCTGCCAAGCTTAATTTGGGGTTGTGGCTTCTTGGAAAAAGACCTGACGGATACCACGAAATCTTTACTATATATCAAGCCATAGATTTATTTGACGAAATACTTATCCAAGAGGGACCCTTGAAGGTGGAGACCAGCACGGGCATACCTATGGAAGAAAATCTCGTCTACAAGGCTATAAAGTCCATGGAAAAGCTCCTTGGAAAAGAGCTTAACTTTAGAGTTTTCATTCAGAAACACATACCAGAAGGTGCTGGTCTTGGAGGTGGCTCTTCTAACGTGGCAACGGTTTTGAAGGCTATAAACCAGTTGCTTGGCAATCCATTGAGTGAAAGGGAACTGCATCAAGTAGTAAGCGGTGTATCCTCCGATGCGGGCTTTTTCCTTATGGGAGGTTCTGCCATAGGAAGGGGTAGAGGTGAAATTCTTGAGAGGATTGAACTGCCTAAGATGGTTTTTACTGTAGTATATCCGGGTGTTAAGTGTTCTACTTCATATGTTTATAGCATGGTAAAAGAAGATATCTTGACAGAGTATGTGGAGAGTGATAAAATATTAGAAAGCCTAAGGGTTGGAGACCTGAGCCCTCTCCAGAACAAGCTGGGTGAGCTGGCTGGAGAGCTTTACCCAGAGGTGGGTGAGGTGCTTAGGTTTTTAAGAAGCTTGGGCAAAGTGGCTCTTGTGAGTGGTAGTGGCTCCAGCGTCTTTTATGTAGGTGAGCCCACTCAAGAGTTGGAGCTTGCCTGCAAAGTGAGAGGCTGGAGGTTATACAGAGTGGAAAGTTATGGGGTGTAGCTCAACTGGCAGAGCACCGGACTTTGGATCCGGGGGCTCCTGGTTCGAATCCAGGCACCCCAGCTTTCCACAAAAGAAAAGAGGTGTGGAATGTTAGGTTCTATAAAACTTCTGACAGGCACAAGTAATCCAAAGCTTGCACAAGAGGTTTCTGAATTTCTTGGTATACCCCTTTCGGATGTGTTAGTGGGTCGCTTTAGCGACGGAGAGGTAAGAGTAAAGATAAATGAGTCCATGAGAGGGGAGGATGTTTTCGTAATACAGTCCCTGGGTTATCCTGTCAATGAAAGCATAATGGAGCTCCTCCTTATGCTTGATGCTCTTAAAAGAGCTTCCGCAGGAAGAATAACCGCAGTTGTCCCTTACTACGCATACGCAAGGCAGGACAGGAAGGACAAGCCAAGGGTTCCCATAAGTGCAAGGCTTTTGGCAGACCTAATAACCACAGCGGGAGCTCAAAGGCTTATAGTAGTGGACCTCCACTCTCCTCAAATTCAGGGCTTTTTCAACATACCAGTGGATAACCTATACGCTTTGAACGTGCTATACGAATATGTAAAAGACAAGGTGGATGAAGATGTTGTAGTAGTCTCACCAGATGCAGGGGGTGTAGAAAGGGCAAGACTTCTTGCCAATAAGTTGGGCTGTGGTATAGCCATAATATACAAGAGGAGACCTGAACCAAACGTGGCGGAAGTGCTTGACATAATAGGTGATGTAAAGGGCAAAAAGGCGATAATTGTGGACGATATTATAGATACCGCAGGAACGGTGGTAGCTGCCACACATATGCTTCTTTCAAAAGGTGCAAAGGGTGTATTGGTTTGTGCTACTCACGGCATCTTCTCTGGTCCTGCCATAGAGAGGCTTAAGGAATCACCAGTAGAAGAGGTCATAGTTACTAACACTCTTAACATGGAGGAGAAGCGCTTTGAAAAGTTAAGGGTTGTTTCTGTGGCTCCTCTTATAGCGGAAGCCATAAGGCGCGCCCACGAAGGCGAATCTATAAGCTCACTTTTTGTATAAAGGAGGTAAAGGATGAAAAGGGTTCAGGTAAAGCTAATACCAAGAACCATAGGTAGAAAGAGTGAGATAAAGAAGTTTAGAAGAGAAGGTTATGTGCCAGTGGAGATATATGGTAAAGGTGTAGAAAACACACATGCATACATAAGCATGAGGGACCTAAAAGCCTTTCCAAAGGGTGAAACTTTTCTCATTGAGGCGGAGATTAATGGAGAAAAGAGGATTTGTCTTCTCAAGGAAATACAGTTTGGTTGGCTTGGGGACAATCCCATACACGTGGACTTTCAAGACATCACCCACGTAAGCGAGATTGAAGTGGAAGTGCCCATTGAGTTTGTGGGAACACCCGTGGGTGTGGGTCTTGGTGGAACCTTTGAACCTCTTATGCACAGCCTTACTATAAAGGCAAGATTGGATAAGCTTCCAGAAAAGATAGTCGTTGATGTGAGTGGTCTTGGTCTTGGTGATGCTCTTCACGTTAGAGACATAGTGCCACCTGAGGGATGTGTGATAATGGACTCTCTAGAAGAAACTGTTGCGGTTGTGCTTGAGCCAGAAGCAGAAGAAACAACACCCACTGAATGATAAGGCTTATCGTAGGTCTTGGAAATCCGGGTAAAAAGTATGCAAAGACCCGCCACAATGTGGGTTTTATGGTGGTGGATGAGCTCCTCAGGAGGCTAAAGGTCCAAGGCTACTCAGAGGAATGCCTTTCCCATCTATACAAGGTAAGGATAGATGGTAAAGAGGTACTCATTGCAAAACCACAAACCTATATGAACAACTCTGGTCTTGCGGTGATTAACCTCCTTGAGGAGTATGATATAAAACCTGAGGAGATGCTGGTGGTATACGACGACCTTGACCTGCCTTTGGGTAGGTTGAGGTTAAGGCTTGAGGGAAGTAGTGGAGGACACCACGGCGTGGAGTCCATAATAAGGGAGATAAAAACTGAAAAATTTCCAAGGCTTAGAGTGGGTATAGGCAGACCCAAAGACAGAAATAAGGTGGTTGAATATGTGCTTTCCCCTTTCGCTGAGGAAGAGGAACAAGTGCTTGCAAAGATTTTAGGTAAGGCGGGTGAGTGCTTGCAGAGATGTGTTGAATACGGTATAGAGGAAAGCATGAACTTTTGCAATAGCCCTGTTTAAAATAAAAAAGGAGGTGTTATTATGGACGTAAAGAAGATTCCACCGGGTAAAAACCCACCAGAAGACATCTACGTGGTAGTGGAGATACCCCAAGACAGCCCTATAAAGTATGAGCTTGACAAGGAAAGCGGAACCATCTTTGTAGATAGGTTTCTCTTTACCGCCATGCACTATCCCTTTAACTACGGCTTTATCCCTCAAACCCTTGCGGATGATGGAGACCCTGTGGATGTTTTGGTGATATCTCGCTATCCTGTAGCACCCGGTAGCGTTATAAGGTGCAGACCTATAGGTGGACTTGAAATGAGAGACGAAGAAGGTGTGGATACAAAGCTACTTGCGGTCCCACACAGCAAGTTAGACCCCACTTACGAGAATGTGAAGTCTTATGAAGACCTGCCAAAGGCTCTCCTTGATAGGATAAAGCATTTCTTTGAACACTATAAGGAGCTTGAGCCAGGCAAGTGGGTAAAGGTGGAAGGCTTTAAGGGTGTGGACTTTGCCTATGAGGAGATAAGGAAGGGTATTGAAAACTACAAGAAGTGATGGATGAGATACTCCAGAAGGCTAAAAGGGTCTTTGACATAGAGATTCAAGCCTTACAAAGGCTCAGAGATAACTTAGACCAAAGTTTTGTAAAGGCGATAGAGCTTATTCTAAACTGTCAGGGAAAGGTAATAACTACAGGGGTAGGCAAATCTGGTCATATAGCCCGTAAGGTTGCCTCTACCCTCTCAAGCACTGGCACGCCAGCCCACTTTTTGCACCCTGCGGAGGCTCTTCACGGAGACCTTGGAGTAATAGACTCTGGAGATGTGGTGCTTGCCTTTTCCAACAGCGGTGAGTCTCCCGAGGTAAACTCCCTTATTCCCTACATAAAACTTCTTGGTGTGCCCCTCATATCCATAACCAACAATCCAAACTCCACTCTGGCAAAGCACTCAGACGTGCATATATTTCTCTCTGTGGAAAAGGAGGCATGTCCTCTACAGCTTGCACCCACGAGCTCCTCCACCGCATCCCTTGTGCTTGGAGATGCGTTGGCTATGGTTCTTTTGGAGCTCAAGGGTTTTACTCACAAAGACTTTGCCTTGAGGCATCCTGCAGGCTCTCTTGGAAGAAGGCTAAGACAGGTGGCAGACCTTTGCCACACAGGAGAAGAAGTCCCCATAGTAAAAGAAGACACGCCTATGAAGGAGGCGATAATTGAAATGACCAGCAAGGGCTTTGGTGCTACCGCGGTGGTAGACCAGGAGGGAAAGCTTACAGGCATAATAACCGACGGAGACCTAAGGCGTTTTGTAAACAGAGGTGGAAACTTTGACACGAGCATAGCCAGGGATGTAATGACGAGGAATCCAAAGACAGCGCGCATGGAGGAGCTTGCGGTGGAGGCACTAAAAAGGATGGAGGACTATAAAATAACAGTCCTTATTGTGGTTGACAAGGAAAACAAGCCTGTTGGCATCATACACATGCACGATATACTTAGGGCAGGCATAGTATGAAAAAGCTTGGAGTGCTTGGCTCTACTGGCTCTGTGGGAAGTCAAACCCTTGAGGTAGTAAAGGCATACAGAGAAGACTTTGAACTTGTGGGTATTTTGGCAAAGAGGGCATCAGAAAAGCTCCTACTTCAAGCAGTGGAGCTAAAGCCAAGGTTCGTGTCCTGCTACGAAGAACCTTCAAAGGATTGGCTCTCTGAACTGCCAGAAGGCACAGCCTTTCTAAGGGGTGAGGAGGGCTTGCATGCCATAGTGGAAAACTCAGAAATACTTATGAACGCCATATCGGGTGTGGATGGTATCCTACCCACATACCTTGTGCTTCAACAGGGCAAGAGGCTTCTGGCTTCCAACAAGGAGTCCCTCATATGTCTGAGAGAATTGGTAAGGGAAAACAAGGACAGGATAGTGCCTGTGGACAGCGAACATAACGCCCTTTTCCAAATAATGCTTGGCTTAAGGCGTGAGGATATAAGGAAGGTTTATCTGACCGCCTCTGGAGGACCCTTTAGAGATAAAAGCTTGGAGGAGCTAAAACATGTGAGCGTAGAGGATGCACTAAAGCACCCCACATGGAGGATGGGTGCAAAAATAACTATAGACTCTGCCACTCTTATGAACAAAGGCATGGAGCTAATAGAAGCCATAAACCTCTTTGACCTTGAGGTGGAAAGCCTTGAGGTGGTTATTCATCCCCAGAGCGTGGTGCACGGTATTGTGGAGCTCATCGACGGTAGCTTTATATTCCACACTTCACAAACGGACATGAGAATACCCATACTGCATAGCCTTTACTATCCAGAGAGAAAAGCCTTTCCCTTTGAGAAAAAGGGTTTACTTGAGCTTTCTCCCATAACCTTTGAAAGGGTAGATACGGAAAAGTTTAAGAGCATTCCTCTGTGTAAATGGGTTGCTCTCATGGGTGGCATATACCCTGCAGTGTTGGTGGGTGCGGACCAAGTAGCGGTGGAGCTTTTCTTGCAGGGCAAGATAGGGTTTTTGGATATTGTAAACCTCGTGGAGGAAGTCCTAAGCCATGTGAACCTAAAAGACCCCCAGAGTCTTGAAGATGTGCTATATGCTATAGACTGGGCATACAAAAAGGGATTGGAACTTGTAGGGGCTATAAGATGAAAGGGTTTTCCCTTGCCTTAGCTTTTATAGTCTTAGCTTTTTTACCCTTTTATTTAACCTCATCGCCAAAGGGTGGAGAAGTATCCTTTGTAAGTTTAAAGCCAGAAAACTTCCATATAAAGGAAGGTAAAGAAGGGGGAGAAATAAGGTTTGTGTTAAACTCTGACCCAAGAACCTTAAACCCAGCCTTAGCTCAAGAAACTTCCTCTACCGCAGTGCTTTCTTACCTCTTTACAGGTCTTACCAAAATAGACCTCAAAAGCATGCAGGTAGTTCCAGACCTTGCACAGAAATGGGAAGAAAAGGAGGGTGGGAGAGTGTATATCTTTCATCTTAGAAGAAATGTAAGGTGGAGCGATGGTGAACCCTTTACTGCAGATGATGTGGTCTTTACCTACAGGGACATATACCTCAATCCTCAAATACCCAACTCCACAGGAGATATGTTTAGAGGCATATTAAAGAGCCAAGAGGACATAAAAAATTTTGTAAGGAAAATAGACAAATACACGGTGGAGTTTAGACTTCCAGAAGCATTTGCACCCTTTCTTAGTGCCTTGTCCGCACCCATACTACCAAAGCACAAATTGGAGAAGTTTGTAAAGGAAGGAAACTTTATGACCGCATGGAACGTAAACACAGACCCAAAGGATATAGTGGGAACAGGACCATACAGGCTAAAAAGGTATATAAAGGGCGTTATGGTGGAATACGAGGCAAACCCCTACTACTATGAATATGACAACTCCGGCAGGCAACTACCCTACATAAAGAGAAAAATAGGATACATAGTGCAAGACCCAGACACTGCCCTTTTGAAATATTCCCTCGGAGAAATAGACTACATGGGTGTTAGACCTCAAGATGTGCTTTTTATAAGCAGAGTAAAAAACACCACCCTCTATGACCTTGGACCCACACCGTCTACTACCTTTTTGGTCTTTAATCAAAACCCTAACTCCAAAGTGCCAAAGCACAAACTAAGATGGTTTCAAAACAGAGAATTCAGAAGAGCCATATCCCACGCCATAGACAGAGAAGGCATTTGCTACCTTGTATACAACGGCTTGGCAGACCCATTATATGGACCTATAACCCCTGCCAACAGACCCTATTACACAGAAGGGCTTTTCCCCGTTTACGAATACAACTTAAAAAAGGCAAGGGCTATACTTGAAAGTCTTGGTTTCAAAGACAGAAACGGTGATGGATGGCTTGAAGACCCAGAAGGTAATACTCTTGAGATAGTGCTTCTTACCAATGCGGGCAATAAGGAAAGGGAAGCCATAGGAAACATGATAAAGGAAGACCTTGAGAAGATAGGAATAAAGGTTATTTTTAGACCCATAGACTTCAACAGCCTTGTAAATAGGCTCACATCTCCACCCTACGACTGGGAAGCGGTCATAATAGGGCTTACAGGCTCAATGGACCCACACTTTGGAAGGAACGTGTGGCACTCTTCGGGAACACTTCATATGTGGAATCCAAGACAAAGCAAGCCACAAACCCAGTGGGAGAGAGAGGTGGATGAGCTTTTTGACCTGGGAGCAAAAGAAACAAACTTTGAAAGAAGGGTGGAGATATACAGGAAAGCTTACCGCATAATAGCAGAAGAGCAACCCATGATATTTATCGCCGCACCTAAGAGCATGCTTGCGGTAAGAAACAGGTTTGAAAACCTCTTCCCCACCGTTTGGGGGTGGTATAGGGAAGAGGCTTTATTTGTTAGGTGATAAGCTCGTTAATCTTTTCCTTTAAGACTCTATAGGCTTCTTCTCTCACTATCTGGCTCACATCAATTTTTGAAAAAGCTTCACTGACCTTTTCCTTTAGAATATCCTCCAGTTTTCTTTCAAAAACAGAAGTCAACTGCTTGCTTAACTCTTCCAAGCTTAGAGTATTGGATAGGAGAGAAATAAGCTTTTCCTGAGATAGTTGTTCTCTGAACACGTCCTTTATGGCGATAGCAAGGCTTTTTGTTTCTCTCGCTATCTGGCTCACATCAATTTTTGAAAAAGCTTCACTGACCTTTTCCTTTAGAATATCCTCCAGTTTTCTTTCAAAAACAGAAGTCAACTGCTTGCTTAACTCTTCCAAGCTTAGAGTATTGGATAGGAGAGAAATAAGCTTTTCCTGAGATAGTTGTTCTCTGAACACGTCCTTTATGGCGATAGCAAGGCTTTCTGTTATGTTTTCCATATGATTCATGCCTTTGGAAATTACAGGTTTTTCTGGCACTTCAACTGGCACTTCAATTTTCGGGGTCTCTTCCTCTATGAAAATTGGTGGTTTATTTTCCTCAAGACCAGAGCTTGCCATTCCCTCAAACGGGTTTATTATTCCCATTTTTTCTTCTTGCGAGCTTACTGGCTGAAACCTTGCGGGTAAAAACTCTTTGGTGTGAACTGTTTCGAGTAATAGCTCGGTAGGACCTTCTACAGAAACCTCCTCAGCGAGTTCCAATACTTTCTCTATTGCCTTATTAAACTCCGCCTCCCTCGCAAAACTGTATTTTCTCTCAAGTGGAATACTTTCCACATCTATGGGAAAGAGCTCATCTGTAAGAAGAACGTAGGGCTTTTTTGCTAAGGATTCATCCTTTGACATATCTGTAAGTGTCTTGTATGCAGGCATCCCAGATAAGGTATCGAAGAGAATTATGTCCGCTTCTTTTGATTTTTCTGGGGCTTCCTTTATGTTTCCCGCTTCTAATATCTCCACCTTTCCTGAAAGTGCTTCCTTTACGTTGTTTATGAGATTAGCATCAAAAGAGACTAAGAGCACCTTCTTTAGTGGCTTTTCCGTAGCAGTCTTTTGGAATACATCCTCTATTTGAGATATTGTATGTTCTGCAGGTATTTCAAAATCAAGTTCTCTAAAACTTAACACATCTTGTGTGTAGGTAGATTGTGAAGAAAGAGTATCTTCTAAGGATGGGGCTTCTTGTGAGAAAATTTCCTGTAGGTGTTCACCTACAACCGTTTCTGGTTCACTTAGTATTGCATCTTTAATCTTTTTTATCGCTTCATCTCTTATCAACTTTATCTTTCTTGGGGGCAATATGTTGTTCATATCTACAGGGAAGAGGTCATCAACGAGAATTATATACTTTGAGTCTTTGAATTTCTTTTTATACATATTGTTAATATCCTCTTCTGATGTAGAACCGGAAACCGCATCGTATATAACCACGTCTATGTAAGAAGAGACTGTGTTTACAGCCTCCTCTCCATTTTTCACATCCACCAAGTTGTGTTCACTTAGGACCTCTTTAATTTTGCTTACTAAACTTTTATCAAAGGAAACTATGAGTATATTCATGTTTTACCCTCCATTCTTTTAATTATATCATCCAGTATTTTCTCTGCTTCAGACAAACTCTCCTTAGGTATAATCCTACTCGTGGCAAAGGACACTCTAAGAGCCTTTAACTTTCTTAGTATATCCTCCTGTAGTTCTTTCTCCTCTATTGGCTTGTATCCCTTAAATAGCAGTATCAATCCAGACAAGAATAGTATAAGACCTGAAAGGGAAATCCCCAAAGCAAAGGGTCTTTCTAAAAGGACATTCAAATACTCTGAAAAGCTCACTCTCTTTATGTAGGCGTATACATGGTCTCCACCTTTGCTGTAGCTTGCGCTTATGAAATCCTCTACCTTAAGAGGACCTATAGCGTTATTGGTGGTTATAACCTTGCCTCCTGCTGTCCTGAGTATAAATATGCTTTCGTCCCCATTGTTTAGCTTTATCAGAGTATCTCCAGAGTAAAGACCGTGCACAAACTGAGATAGGTTTTCGCCTATCCTTAAAAGCTTCGTATTTGCATATATTTCAAAAGCTACCCACTGTCCTGCAAGGGAAATAAAGACTCCAAGCACCATTAGTAAAGGTGATATGATTTTCACCACTTTAACCCCCCACGGTTATGTTTTCAACAAGAATAGAGGGTGAGCCCACGTTTCCATAAAATCTTAGGTCATTACCCACCTCTACCACAGAGCTCCAAATGTCCTTTATGTTTCCTCCTATAACGACCCCCCTCACGCCTTTTAACCTCCTTCCGTGCTTGTATATTATACCAGACGCACCAAGAGAGAAGTCTCCAGATACTGGGTCCACTGTATGCAAGCCCATAAGGTCTGTTATAAGAAAAACCTCTCCTTGAAGCAGGTCTTCAAGGTTTTTATCTCCAGGCTCTATGTAAAGGTTTGTTATATTAGAAACTGGTAGGCTCTTAAAGCTATCCCTCAAAGAATTGCCCGTAGGCTTTGAACCAGACTTGATGGCGGTATAGGTGCTATGCAGGAAGCCTTTGAATACACCCCTATCTACCAAAACTTTTCTACTCATTGCATAGCCCTCCGCATCTACAGGAAGACTAATAAAACCACCTTCCAAAGTGCCGTCGTCTACAATTGTAAGCTTTCTTGAAAAGACTTCCATTCCTTCCTTGTTCTTAAGGAAAGTTTTACCTTTAACAAGAGAATCTCCAAGAAATATGGGACTAAAGGCTTCAAGAAGCATTGCGGATGCTTCTCTGAAGAAAACCGCAGGCATCTTAGTGGTTTCTATTTGTGAAGGGTTAAGGCTTGCGGTTGCCTTAAAGACCACATCTTCCACAATTCTTTCCAAAGGTAAGTTAGAGAGAAACCTGCTACCAGAATACTCGTAGGATATAGAAGAATCTCCCCCTTCTTCCGCAAGCACTGCCATAATAAGTGTATACCACGTTCCTCTATACTCATAAAAGAGTCCACAAGAGTTAAAACAAACCACTTCAAGCTCGGTCTCTTTAAGGCTTACTTTTCTTACACCCTTTACTCTTTGGTCAAGTTCTTTTGCTCTCCGTTCCAAGCCGATTATTAGGTCTATCTTTTCCTCAATAGGTCTCTTGAGACCCTCCTCATCATAGTATGTTTCCAACTTTCCAAAGTCCTGACAAGCACCGAGAGAAAACCCATAGTCTTCTGGTGTTATATCACATACCTGTGTGGCAACTTTTACACACTCTTTCACAGCTTCTTTATCAAGGTCAGTGGTGTAAGAAAAGCCCATTTTTTTACCCTTAAAGACCCTTATGCCAATTCCTGCCTCCTCCGCCCTCAAAAGATTTTCTAAGCTTTCATCCGCACTTTCAAGGGTTGTCTTTTTCCTACGCTCCATATATACTTCATACTCATAACCTAGGGAAATAGCCTCTTCTATCCAGGACCTAATCTTTTCCATGCTTCAAAATTTTAAAAGAAATAGATAAACTGGTGCTGTAAAAAGTAGAGAATCAAACCTGTCTGTAAACCCTCCATGTTCTCCAAGCACGTTGGAAAAGTCCTTTATACCTATCTGTCTCTTTATAAAGCTCTTGAAAAGGTCTCCCATAAGGGCTATGGCTACGAGAGGTAAAGACCAAAGAATACCCTTAAAGCCATGAAAGACCCACATGGTTATTACACCGGCAAAGCCACCACCTACAAGACCCTCCCATGTTTTCTTTGGAGAGAGGCGAGGAGAAAGAGCTCTTCTGCCAAAGTTTTTTCCCACATAATAAGAAAACACATCCACAGCCCAAACAAAAACCAAAAGTTTTAGTAGAGCGTAGTCCTCTTTCAAACCGAGTAAAAACACAGGAAGAACCCCAGCATACACGCATATTAAAAGAGCCTTGAAAAGCTCATCCATAGACCATACTCTCCACCCAGCGTAAAAGGACAAAAGCATAGCAGATACAAGACCAAGTTCAAGGGAAAGGGAGCTAATCAAAAAGGTAATAGGTGGCATGTAGAAAAGTTCAAACTTTAGAGCCTTAGAAATCTCGTAGCCTATAAGCAAGGACAGGGCAAGCACTCCCGCATAGAAAATTGGATAAGGAGACAAAACCAAAGCTATAGTAAGCCCACCCACAAGTATTCCAATAGCCTCTCTACTCCTTAAGGACTGCTCCAAACCTTCTTTCCCTCCTTGAGAAGTCTTCAAGGGCTTTTATGAGTTCTTCTTTTCTAAAGTCTGGCCAATAGGTATCTGTAAAGTAGAGCTCTGTGTAGGCTAAGTGCCAGAGTAGAAAGTTTGATATTCTTTTTTCTCCACCGGTTCTTATAAGAAGGTCTGGGTCTGGTGCTTCTGGTAGGTCTGAAAGTAGCTTGAAGTTCTTCTCTGTGGGCTCAAGACCCGCTTCACTCATTTTCTTGAAGGTTCTGAGTATCTCGTCTCTACCGCCGTAATCAATGGCAAGGATAACATGAATCTTTTCTTTAGAAGGTCTTAACTTTTCAACCCTCTCCATCTCCGTTAGTAGACCTTGTGGTAGTCTGTCCCGCCTTCCTATAAAGGAAACTCTTATACCCTTTTCCAGTAGTAAATGACCTTTTTCTCTAAGGTATCCTTCAAGAAGCCTCATCAAAGCCCTTACTTCAACCTCTGGTCTTTTCCAGTTTTCTGTGGAAAAGGTGAAAAGGGTGAGCCACCTTATTCCAAGCTCTATGCATGCATCCACAAGCTCCTCTCCCCTCTTTACCCCTTCATAATGACCTGCTATCCTTGGTAGACCCCTTTCCCTCGCCCATCTTCCATTTCCATCCATTATGACCGCCAAGTGTTTTGGTATTTTCATATCACCTTCCAAGCCTTGTCCTTGCAATCTCAGCCTCTTCGGAAGATGGATAGTCTCTTAGTATAGCTTCGTAGTATTCCCTTGCCTTTCTATTGTCTCCTCTTCGTTCGTAAAGTCTTGCCAATTGAAGCAAGGCAGAGGGTGCCTTATTGCAGTCTACCATCTCTTTCCTTTGACACCTTTCCACTAAGGTAAGCCAAACCGCTTCCGCCTTGTTCATTTCTCCAAGGTCTCTGTAAACTACACCAAGCCATAGATATGCATTGTCCGTGAGAGGTGTTCTCGGATACCTTCTTATAAAATCTATAAACTTGTCTCTTGCTTGGTGTAGCTGTCTTAAGTTGTAAAGTCTTAGTGCTTCATCGTATTCCCTTTGATACTCTTCAGTTGCCTGCTGTGGGTTGTCGCGTTGAGGCTGAGGAGCTCCCTGCACCCTTTCTGGTATTCTTTGAGAAGGCTGTGGCACTTCCCTTATTGGCTCTGGCAGTTTGGCAGCTTGAGCGGGGCTTTGTCTTTCAACTCTAAGCCTTTCCAGTTCAAGCCTTGTTTTTGCGAGGCTTTCAGAAAGAGTGTCCACTCTGGCTTCTGTCCTCAGGTTTCTTTCTTCCAGATAAATTTGCCTTTCTTCAAGCTGTAATATTCTGCCCTCAAGGCTTGCAATTCTTTTGTCAAACTCCTCTTTTGTTACACCACCACAGGAGGCTAACCACACTAAAGAACACAGAGACAAGATTGTAAATACCCTACCCATAGTTCTTTATATTATAACACCAAAAGATGCTATGCTTCTATTGTTTGAAAATAAGGATATACTCCTCATCTCTTTGCAATTGCATGTATTCGCGAGCGAATTTTTCTTTGAAATGCTCAGGGTTTTTCCTTATGAGCTCAAGGACTTCTTCTATATTACTATTTTCCGCCCTTTGGTGAGATATCTTGGCATTGAGCTCAACACTGGCTTTTTTTAGTTCAATGACCCTAAATACATTATACTGGCTAAGGAAGAGATTATAGAAGGTATAAAGGACCATAAGAAAAAAGAAGAGCTTTGGAAGTACTTCAGGCTTTAAAAACCGAAAATTCTTCCTTCCCGCCGAATTCCGCTTCATCTCCAAGCTCCTCTTCTATCCTCAAAAGCTCGTTATACTTTGCTATCCTATCTGTGCGTGATGCAGAGCCTGTCTTTATCTGTCCTGCTCCAGTCCCCACCGCAAGATGTGAGATAAAGGTATCTTCTGTTTCTCCAGACCTATGGGAAATTATCGCCTTGTATCCTTCCCTTTGGGCTATTTCCACAGTCTGTAGCGTTTCTGTAAGAGTCCCCACTTGATTTAGCTTAACCAGTATGGCATTGGCAAGTCCTTCTCTTATGCCTTCTTGGAAGATGCTTGGGTTTGTCACAAAAAGGTCATCTCCCACAAGCTGAACCTTGCCACCAAGCTCTCGTGTAATGAGCTTCCAACCTTCTATGTCTCCCTCTGCCATAGGGTCTTCTATGGAAACTATCGGATATTTTTCTAAGAGTTTAGCGTAAAAACCGCAGAGTTCTTCTGAGCTAAGTTTTTTACCTTCAAAGTGATACAGTTCATCCTCGTAGTAGAACTCAGAAGACGCACAGTCAAGAGCCAAGAGCACGTCTTCACCCGGCTTGTATCCTGCCTTTTCTATGGCATGCATTAGCATATCTAAGGCTTCCTCTGTGCTTTTCAAGTTGGGTGCAAACCCGCCTTCGTCTCCCACATTGGTAGAGTATCCCTTTTCCTTTAAAGTTGCCTTTAGGTGGTGGAAAACTTCCACTCCCGCCCTTAGTGCTTCTGAAAACCTTCCTCCACACACGGGGACTATCATAAATTCCTGTATGTCAAGAGGGTTGTCCGCATGGACTCCACCGTTTATTACATTCATCAAAGGCACTGGTAGCCTTTTTGCTCTTAGACCTCCTATGTATCTGTAAAGGCTTATTCCAAGCTCCTGTGCCATCGCTCTTGCTACTGCCATACTTACACCCAGTATAGCGTTTGCACCGAGTTTGCTTTTGTTGGGTGTTCCGTCAAGCTCAATAAGCACCTTGTCTATAAGGGATTGCTTGCTGGCATCAAGCCCTATTATCTCTTTTGCTATTATGGAGTTTACATTATCCACCGCTCTTAGGACGCCTTTTCCAAGATACCTTTTTGGGTCATGGTCTCTTAGCTCAAGAGCTTCCTTTCCTCCGGTGGATGCACCGCTTGGCACTATAGCCCTTCCCTTTGCACCAGAAGAAAGTTCTACCTCCACCTCAAGGGTAGGATTTCCTCTTGAGTCTAAAACTTCCCTTGCCTTTACCTTTGTTATGGAAGACATGTATAAATTATAGCATAGTTATTAGGGGTAGCCCTTTACAATTAGCTCAGTCCAGAGAATGGGGTTTATGGGTGTCTTTGTGGATAGCCATATAAGCACCGTTAATAGTCCTGTTATAAGAGGTGGCAGGAGCATAAGGGGGTTTGTTTCAAGGTTTGTGTTTCTTTCTTTCTTAAACTCTCCTCTGCCAAACCATGCACTGAAGACTATAGGTAGTAGATAGAGAGCACTCAATAGAGAGCTTGCATAAAGCACATATACAGCCCATTCCACACCTGCAATCTGAGCACCCTTTTGTAGATACTCCTTTGTAAGGTAGCCTGCGGTAAAGGGAAGCCCTATAAGACCAAGGGAGGCAATGGTAAGTGCAAGGGTAGTAAGAGGCATCTTCTTACCTATTCCCTTTACCTCTTCTACCTTATGTATTCCGTAAGTTTCTGAGTAATTTCCTACGCACATAAAGAGGGTTATTTTCATTACGCCATGGTTTACTAAGTGTAGGAGAGCACCCATGGTGGCAATGGGTCCAGGAATTAATAGACCTAAGAGTATATATGAGAGGTGGCTTATTGTGGAATAGGCAAGCCTTTTTTTAAGCTCCTTTTGGAATACCGCCATAAAAGAACCAAATACTATGGTAAAGCCTGCAAGGTAAGCAAGAGGTTGCCAGAGGTTTAGAGCGTCAACTGTCTCCGCACCGTAGAGGTCATAAACAAGCCTTGCAACGCCAAAGGCTCCTGCCTTTACCACTGCTACTGCGTGCAGGAGTGCACTAACTGGGGCTGGTGCCACCATCGCCCTTGTGAGCCAACCATGAAGTGGAAAAATTGCTGCCTTTACCGCCATTCCAAAGAACAGACCATAAAAGAGTAAGCTTGCCAAGTGGGGGTTTGCCATAGCCCAAGCCTTTATCTGTGGATTTCCACCTGCATGAAAGTCTCCACTACCTACCATTATGTATAGGACTACAAGGCATACAAAAAACAAGTTTCCTGCCAATAGGGTATATAACAGATAAACACCTCCTGCACTCAGAGCCTTTTGAGAGCCTTTGTGAACCACAAGGGGATAGGTGCTTAGCGTAAGAAGCTCATAAAAGAGGAAAAAGGTAAAGGTGTTGCCTGCAAGGGCTATTCCCATGGTGGAGGTTACCGCAAGGTTGAAGAAGGTGAAAAATCTTCTACGGTTTGGAGAGCCTTCAAGGTATCCAACCGCATACAGGGTTGTCAAAAGCCATAAAAAGGAGGAAAGACTTACAAACAGAAGTCCAAGGGGGTCTATTTTAAGATGAAAGTTTACGAAGGAAACCATGGGATAGCTTATTTCAAAGACCTTGCCCTTATAGACTGACCAAAGAAGGTATGCTATAACAAAAAGTTTGTATACCGCAGCACTAACATTTACAAAGGTTCTAAGTAGATACCATTCTTCTCTTAGGAAGGCTATTATCACGCTCGCAACAAAGGAGCTAAAGAGCAAGCTAAGAATCACAAAGCTATCCATGTGCCACACCTCTGGTTATTCCTTGCAATATAAAACCAGAAACCAAACCTAAGGAGAAGGCTAAAAAGCCAAGTAAGAAGGTAGAAAGCTCCATAAAACGGGGTATGGGTTTGTCATAAACCTTTTTGGGGTCTTGATAGAAGCTCTCTTTCCAGATAGGGTAGACATATAGGCTGGCAAGCAGGCTACCAAGAAGGAAAACTATTGCCTGGAAGAGAAGACCGGTCTCTATAGAAGCCTTCAAAAGTAGAAACTTGGCAACAAAGCCACCGCTTAGTGGTAGACCTATAAGGGTGGCACCCGAGAAGAAGAGGGCAAAGAAGGTAAAAGGATGACTGTGGGCAAAGCCTGGCATGTAGGAAATTTCATCTCTTTTTGCCACGTATATGGCATTTCCAGAGGATAGGAACATGCTGGCTTTTGCCAAGGCGTGAGAAAAAGCCTGAAGGGCAAAGCCTTCAAGAACCAAACTTTTTACCTCTAAACTTTGAGCTTTGTAATATACTGGGACCATCAAAAAAAGGTATCCCATCTGTGCAACGGTAGAGTATGCCAAGAGCATCTTTATGGTTCTCTGCCTTATGGCGTAATAGGAGCCCAAAAGCACTGCAAGAGCACCAAACCCACCCAAAACCCAGCTTAGATATTCAAGGCTTGGGTTGTCCGGAAAGACCTCAAGCCAAAGTCTAAGTATCAAATATGCAGGTGGTTTTACCACAAGACCAGAAAGTAGAGCACTGGCGGGTGCCACCGTGCTTGAGTGGGCTGGTGGAAGCCAAAAGTGAAAGGGGAAAAGGGCGGACTTTATGGAAAGAGCCAAGACAAGGGGGAGAAGTGCAAAGACAAATTCTTCAGTTCCCGCAAGTCTCTGGGCAAGTAGGGACATGCTAAGAGTTCCATAATTAGTGTATAGCATGGCAACGCCAAAGAGGTAGAACATGGAAGCAAACAAAGACAAAAACAGATAGTTCACAGAAGCCTTTATGGCTTTTCTGTAGCCTGGAAGGGCAACAAGCACCACCGCAGTAAGGGAAAGCACCTCAAGGGCAACATACAGGTTAAAGAGGTCCTCAGAGAGGAAAAAGGCATTAAGCCCCGCCCAGAGGAAAAAGAAGAAAAACCAGAAAAACCTTCCTTGTCTCTTGTAGCCTTCTTTGAAAAAACCCAGAGAGTATACTCCCACCGCAAAGCTCACCACCCCGCTCATCATAAGGAAAAAGCCCGAAACACCATCTAACTTAAAGCCAATTCCGAGTGGTGCAGTCCAGCCTCCTACCCATTGATAGATGGGTTCATGCATGCTTAAGGTTATGTAAAAGGCATACAAGGAAAGGGTTAGTGAAAGTAGACTGAAAACAACCGCAACAAGAAGCCTTATAGGAGATAGGAGAGAGAGGATAGCACCTATAAGAGGCACTGCCACAAGATAGCCAAGGTCAAAGCCAAGCATCACTCTTCCTCTCTTTGTTTACTAAGGTGCAAAAGTAAGGAGACCGCAAGGGCTGTGGCACTTACCGCCACCACTATACCCGTTAACACAAGAGCATGTGGCACGGGGTCTGGGTTTTCAGAGGGAGTATTTCTTGCGGTTGCCACAAAAAAGAGAAAAACGCCAGAGCCTAAGATGTTGACTGCGATAAGCCTTTTAACAAGGTTTATGGCGGTGATAAAGTAGTAGGTGCTCATGCTTATGAGAAGAAAGGAGAGCAAATAATACAGTTCCTTCATAGTCTACCCCTTATGGCTATGTATAGTAGCATTCCTGTAGAAATACATATGGAAATCTCTATAAGCATTATAGACAAGGTTGAAAGCTCAAGGGGGTAGGTAAGAAAGCCATGTCCTACAAGGGCGTATACAAAGGCAAAGGCTACAAAGACTGCAAGGCTAAGCACAGCGAGGAAAAGGGTAGGGTTCTCTCTTATCGGCAGTTTTTGTCCAGAGAGGCTCAAAAAGGCAAGACCACCTGCCAAGAGAGAGCCACCCTGAAAGGCACCACCCACAGAGAAAGCTCCAAGATAGGTTATGTATAGGGAAAAGAGAGCTATTATAGGTAGGAATATTTTAGAAAAACGCCACACCACTATGTCGTTCCACTCATAGATTTTTCTCTTTGGCTCAAGGGCTAATATGCCAATTACCGCAAGGGTTATAACACCAACTTCTAAGAGCGTGTCGTATCCTCTAAAGTTAAGAAGAACCGCAGTTACAGGGCTTTCCACACCGCTGAGACTAAGTTTTTCAAAAACAAGACCACCTACCCTCTCTTCCTCTCTTACTGTAAACAGGTAAAAGGTAAGAAATACAAACAGCACCAAAGAGCCTGCACCAGCCCAAAGCCTTCTCCATAATTTAGGTTTTATGCCAATATCCCTCACACCCCTTGACAGCTTAAATATGAGAATACTTGTTATGGCGGAACCCAGTATTATCTCCACCATGGCTATGTCTGGTGCGGAAAGCCTAATCCACAAAAGACCACTCATAAAACCAAAAACCACAAAGAAAACTCCGCTTTTTAAAAGGTCCTTGCTGTGTAGCGATGCAAAAGCGGACAGGAGCATTAAAAGTCCTATTATTATGTCAAGCATCCCTTTTCCTCTTGCTGTTGGCTATAGCGTATCCCACTATGGAGCTGTAAACTACCACAAATACCCATATTATAACTAACTTTAAAGCCTCTCCCAAGCTACTTACGGAGAACATAACGCCCAAAACCACAAAGCCAAAACCGAGCATATCCGCCTTTGTTAGAGCATGAAGCCTGCTGTAGGAGTCCCTAAGCCTTATAAGTCCTACACTACCTATAAGCAAAAAAAGACTACCTATCAATATGAGGCTTGTGGAGAGTATTTCAATCAGCATCTCTTAACATTATTATAGCGAAGGCTACACCCACAACTCCCGCAAGGAGGGCAAAACCAAGGGCAAGGTTTAAAAGAAAAGCCTGACCTGTAAACTTATACAGGACAAGTATGAGAGAAGTCCCTCCAGTGCCAAGGAGCAAGGAAGCCAGCATGCTATCTACCACACTTGGTCCTCTAAAGATACGCACAAAGCCAAGGGCTAAGTTAAGTCCGAGCAAAAAGAGTATAAACTCCTTCATGAGAAGACCCTATCCAAAAGTCTTTCAAGCGACCTTACAGATTCCTCGCTGTAGCTTTCCACATCAAGAGTATGGACCAAAACCTGCTTATCCTCTATCACCACACTAAGAGTGCCAGGAGTAAGGTTTATGGTCAAGGCTAAGAGTATTTTGACCCAGAGCTTTTCGCTTTGGAAGTTATACACTACAAAGCCGGGGTTCACCTTGAGCTGTGGACTGATTATACGTCTTGCTACATCTATCCCACCCAGAAAGGCTTGCCAAAGAAACACTCCAAGAAACTCAAAAAGAGCAATAGGATTTATACGAGGAGGGTATAGCCTAAGGGTTATATGCACAAAAAGGGCAGAGCCTACTGCCAAAACTCCAAAAAACACAGACTTTAGGTCATAGCCCGCTATAGCTATCCAGATAAGAGAATACAATACCGCAAGAAAGAGCATGGGTTATATTATAAGCTATGAAATTATTCTTAGCTTTGTTTTTTAGCCTCTCCCTTTCCCTTGCAAAGGACTTTTGCATAAAAGAGGTGGAAAACTCCTATGCGGAGGTTTACCTAAGCTACGCTTTCAGAAAGAGTCTTGAAAGGGCGGTGTTAGAGTCGGGAAACAGGCTTAGGTGTGGCGAAGGAGCTCAGGAAATAAAGCCATATATAGAATTATTAAAGGAAACACCCATAGCCTTTACTCCTCAACAAAGGGTTAGTGCCTACAACTTAGAGCTAAAGGTTGGTTTAACTGTGGGTGAGGTAAAAAAGGTTTTTTCAACCTCTGTTCCATACTCGCAACCTACAGGAAGTGTGGGAGACCTTCCAAGAAGAGGAGCTATTCAGGATGCCTTTGGTATAATCTACATAGACATGCTTGAGTTTATAAAAGGGCTTGAAGAGAAAAGATGAAGTGCCCAAGATGTGTTGATGTGGAACTTTTGGAAGTCAACAAGTATGGTGTTTTGGTGGATGTTTGCCCTGTTTGTGGAGGCATATGGCTTGACAAAGGCGAGCTCTCCAAGATAATTCAAGCCATACAAAGAGCGGAAACTGCCCTTGATGAGGAGCTAAGGGGAATAACAAGAGAGCACCCTGAAATCTATAGAAGATACGAAGAATACAAGCATAAAAAGAAGAAAAAGTCCATCTTTGGCGAGATATTTGATATATTTGACTGATGGAAGACCTTAGGTTTATGAAAAGGGCTTTAGAGCTTGCATATTTGCGTAAGGGTCTTACGCATCCTAACCCCACTGTGGGCTGTGTAATAGTAAAAGATGGACAGGTGGTGGGAGAGGGTTATCATGAAAGGGCTGGTATGCCTCATGCGGAGGTGGTGGCTCTTGAAAGGGCAGGGGAGAAGGCAAAGGGGGCAACCCTCTATGTGACCCTTGAACCTTGCACCCATTATGGTAGGACTCCACCTTGCACGGACGCCATTATAAGGGCAGGGTTAAAAAGGGTGGTGATTGCCACCCTTGACCCAAACCCGCTTGTATCTGGAAAGGGTGTGGAAAGGTTAAGGAAAGCAGGCATAGAGGTGGAGGTGGGACTTCTTGAAGAGGAAGCCAAAAGGCTCAACGAGGACTTCTTTGTTTATATCACCCAGAAAAGACCTTACATAACCTTGAAGTGGGCTCAGAGCATAGATGGGTCTTTGGCACTAAAGACTGGAGAAAGCCAATGGATAACCTCACAGCAGGCAAGAAACTTTGCACACCGCCTTAGGGCAGAGGCAACCGCAGTGCTTGTGGGTATAAACACCCTCTTGAGGGACAATCCAAGACTTACCATAAGAGCCTTTGAGTGGGAAAGACAGCCCATAAGGATAGTGCTTGACCCACAGCTGAAAATTCCAGAGGAGTGCCACCTTGTGGAAGACCACTCCGCTCAAACTCTTGTATTTACCACAAGCGAGAACAAGGAAAAGGTCAAAAGACTTGAAGACAAGGGGGTCAAAGTTATCCTTGCACCAGCCAAAGATAAAAGCTTGGACCTGAGGGAGGTTTTGAGAGAGCTTTACTTTTTAGAGGTGATGCATCTTCTTGTAGAAGGTGGTGCTATTACCTTGACCTCTTTCATAAAAGAAGGTCTTTTTGACCGCCTTTGGGTTTTCTTGGGTCCCATTCTCATTGGAGAGGGTAAAAGGATAGGAGATATAGGGGTGGAGCTTTTGAGGGATGCACCAAGGCTAAAACTTAGGGATATAAAAACCTTTGGCGATGACGTGGCTTTAGAATATATAAGGTCATGAAAATACTTTTCTTTGGCACTCCCGAGTTTGCCTTGCCATCCTTAAAAGCTCTGCACCAAGAGTTTGAACTTTTGGGAGTGGTTTGCCAACCAGACAAACCTGCAGGCAGAGGTCAAAAGCTCACGCCACCACCTACAAAAGTGCTTGCCAAAGAGCTTGGCATAGAGGTTTTTCAGCCAGAGAAGAAAAGTCAAATAATGCCCATAGTGGAAAGGCTAAAGCCAGACTGTATAGTGGTGGTCGCTTATGGCAAAATACTCCCACCAGAAGTCATAAACTACCCAACCTATGGCTGTATAAACCTGCATGCAAGCCTACTTCCAGCCTATAGAGGCTCTGCACCCATTCAAAGAGCCATCATGGCAGGAGAAAAGATAACAGGAAACACAGTCATGCTTATGGATGAGGGAATGGACACAGGAGACATCCTCTCTCAGGAAGAAGAGCCCATCCACTTAGAGGATAACCTAAAGACCCTTTCAGAAAGGCTCTCTCAGAAGGGAGCAAGCCTTTTGGTAAGGACCTTAAAGGAATGGTCTAAGGGTAATATAAAACCCATACCACAAGACCACAGCAAGGCATTTTATGCACCACCAGTGCAAAAGGAAGAGCTAAGAATATGCTGGAAAGCGGATGCAGAAAGCGTAAGAGACAGAATAAGAGGCTTATACCCAGACTGCTATACCTTGACAGAAAAAGGAGAAAGGATTAAAGTCCTTAGGGTTAAAACCGTGGAAGCTCAAGGAAACCCGGGAGAGGTTCTTGATAGGAAAAAACTCTTAGTTGCCTGTGGAAAGGATGCGGTTGAGGTGCTTGAGCTTGTATCTCCAAAGGGAAAGGTTATGAGTGGAGAGGAGTTTATGAGGGGGTATAAGGTGGA
>JBBKAW010000034.1:0-18935 GCA_037722135.1 Aquificaceae bacterium | reverse complement strand
TTCCAAAAACCTCCAAAGGCACATTAGGCTCTGGATTAATATCCTCTGGTGCGGTTATGCCCCTTTTAAACCTTTCCATTCCTGCATAGGCTATCATCTGAGCGTTATCGGTAGAAAGCCTCGGATGAGGTATATGAAGTTCAAAGCCAAACCTTTCTGAAAGTTCTGAAAAGCGTCTTCTTAGCTCTGAATTTGCGGACACGCCACCCACTATCACAAGCCTTCTTACACCAGTTTTCTCCATCGCCAAAAGTGCCTTTCTTTCCAAAATGTCCATCACAGCCTTTTGAAAAGAAGCGGAGAGGTCTTCCTTTGAATACTCCTGAGTCTCTACGAGCCTTCTTACCGCAGTCTTTAAACCACTAAAGGACATGTTAAGAGTATCCTCTTCTATCATAGGTCTTGGGAGGTTATAGAGGGGTTTACCCTCCTTGGCAAGCCTGTCAATTATGGGACCACCCGGATATCCAAGTCCCATTAGCTTTGCCACCTTGTCGTAGCTTTCTCCCACCGCATCGTCAAGAGTTCCACCAAGAAAGAGGTATCTGCCAAAGTCTTCCACAAGGTATAGGTCTGTATGCCCTCCAGAGACTATAAGAGCGAGAAAGGGATAGCTTACTGGCTTTTCAAGAAAAACGGAGTATATATGCCCTTCCAGATGGTGGACTGGGACAAGGGGTTTCCTTAAGGCGTAAGCCAAAGCCTTGGCAAAGCTCACACCTACCACCAAAGAGAGGATAAGCCCAGGTGTAAGAGTAAAGGAGATAAAGTCTATCTTCTTTAGGTCAAAACCCGTCTCTTTCAAGAGTCTATCCAAAAGAGGTAGAAGGTTTTTTGTGTGTTCCCTTGCAGAAAGTTCGGGCACTACTCCACCATAAGGAAAATGCACCTTTGCTTGAGAAAGTATTATGTCTCCTATTACTCCTTCTTGGTCGGAGTATATACAAAGTGCGGTCTCATCGCAGGAGGTTTCAACCGCCAGTGTGTGCATAACCCTTAAGACCAGATTTGATTATCTGTATAGCTTTCTTTAGCTGTGGGTCAAGCTCTGGCTCAACTATAACGCCAGTTTCACCCCTAAGCCTTCTTTGCCTTATAACTTCTTGTAGCCTTTCCTCTTGTTCTTCCGAAACTTTTACCTCCACATCTGGCTGTATGCCCTTCTTGTCTATGAGCCTTCCTAAGGGTGTGTAGTAGTGAGCTACCGTTAGCTTTATGGCAGAGCCATCCTCAAGAGGTATTATATTTTGCACTGAAGCCTTTCCAAAACTCCTTTCACCCACGATTATAGCCCTTTTGTGGTCTTGCAATGCACCAGCCACTATCTCTGATGCACTGGCAGAGCCTCTGTTTATGAGAACAACGAGAGGGACATTTTCTGGAAGCATCGGCTTTTTCCTTGAGAAGTACCTGTTTACCTCGCCCCTCCTTGTCTTCGTATAAACCACAAGTTTACCTTCCCTTAAAAAGACCTCAGATACATTTATAGCTTCTGTAAGGAGACCACCAGGGTTATTTCTGAGGTCAAACACTATTCCTTTTACACCTTGCGACATAAGACTCCTTACCGCCCTTTCCACATCTCTACCCACACCTTCTGTAAACTGAGAGAGCCTTATGTATCCTACATCTTCTACCTTTGTCCATCTAACACTTTCTATTTTTATAATTGCCCTTTCAAGCTCTACTTTTATAGGTTTGTCCACTCCCTTTCTCATTATCGTTAGAGTTACTTTGGTCCCAGGCTTACCCCTTATCTTTCTCACCACTTCCATTAAGCTCATATTAGAGGTATCTTCCCCGTCTATCTCAATGATTACATCACCAGACCTTATGCCTGCTCTATAGGCTGGTGTGCCTTCTATAGGTGATATAACTATGGGTCTTCCCTTGTCCATACCTATTTCTATACCCACACCACCAAACTCTCCTCCTGTTTCTTGTCTGAACTCTCTATACTGTTCTGGAGTAAAGAAGGCGGAAAAGGGGTCAAGGGATTTGAGCATTCCATTGAGTGCTCCGTATATAAGCTCCCTTGTATTGACTTCCCCTACATAATTTTCCTTGACAGTGCGAAACACATCGGTAAACATCCTAAAGTATCTGTATTCGTCCTCTTGCCTGCTACCTTGAGATGCACCTGCACTTCCCAGTAGGAAACCCACAATGAATGTTGCAAAAAAGAGACCAAAGAGCTTAAACCTACTCATACTTATTTTTCCTCCGTCTTAATAAATATAGTCTTAATATCTCTGAGGTAAAACCCTGCCTCACCCGTTTGAGAGTTTCCTTTGCAGTATGTGTTTGCTGGTATAAGATAGTCTCTTGACGGACCGTCCTTAAAGGAAAGCCTGACCCTCAACTGCGTCCCATCTTGACCGAGAACTTCAATAGACCTAAGGCTTGAAAAGTTGACCGTATATTCTACTTTTCCTTCCCTGACCCTTAGCTTATCTCTACCGTTGCATACAAGACCTCTAAGGCTGTGCTTTAAGCCATCCTTGTCCTCAAGCTCCACCCTTAGTTTGCTGTCTTTGACTGGCTCTGCCATAGAGAGCAGAAAGGGTATGAGAAATAGCCACCGTCTCATAACTCTAAATTATAACTTCCTCTTCATCCTTGTGAAGTTTGTAAATAAGGCTGTCTGTAAGGGCTATCCAGGAGGCTTCTATTATGTTTTCTGAGACTCCCACAGTCCCCCATTTCCTCTTCCCATCTGTAGACTCAATAAGGACTCTAACCTTTGCAGAAGTGCCTTCTGATTCGTTCACTATCCTCACCTTATAGTCTATAAGTTGAACCTCTTTAAGGCTTGGATAAAACTCCTCAAGGGCTTTCCTAAGGGCTCTGTCAAGAGCACTTACTGGTCCATTACCCAGTGCTGCGGTATGTTGTTTTATGTCTTTTATAAAGAGCCTAACCGTTGCTTCGGACACTGGCAAGTTGTCAGTGCTTCTCTTAGCTATTAGAACTCTATAGGCATCAAGGTTGAAGTATTCTCTTACGAGACCAAAGTGCCTTTTACATAAAAGTTCAAAGGAAGCCTCCGCCGCTTCAAAATGGTATCCTTCCTTTTCAAGTTCCTTTATCTTTTCAACGAGTTTTAAAAGCTCTGGAGATCGCTCGTCCACCTCAATACCCATCTCTCTGAGTTTGTATAGAATGTTGCTCTTACCAGACAGGTCTGAAACTGTTATCTTTCTCCTGTTTCCCACGAGGGCAGGGTCTATGTGTTCGTAAGTGCTTGCATGCTTTAGAACCGCAGAGGCATGCACTCCCGCCTTGTGGGCAAAGGCACTCTCACCCACATAGGGCATATTCTTTGGAAGGGGCATGTTGGATATTTCGGAGATAAAGTGGCTAAGCTCAGTGAGCTTTCTTAAGCTTTCCTCCCGCACCGCAAGAAAACCCATCTTTAGTTGAAGGTTTGGAATTATAGAACAGAGGTTTGCGTTGCCTGTCCTTTCTCCAATACCGTTTATAGTGCCATGCACCTGCCTTGCACCTGCCAAAACCGCCATAAGGGAGTTAGCAACTGCGGTCTCAGAATCATTGTGGGCGTGTATGCCTATCTTGGCTGTGGGGAAGGTTTCCTTTACCTTTTTGGTTATCTCGTAAACTTCGTGAGGCAGAGAGCCTCCGTTGGTATCACATAACACAATCCAGTCCGCACCTCCCTCAAGGGCAGACCTTAAAACCTCAAGGGCATACTCTGGATTGTGCTTGTATCCGTCAAAGAAGTGCTCCGCATCAAAGATGACCTCCTCCACATGGTCTTTGAGAAACCTTACAGAGTCGTAGACCATGGAGAGGTTCTCTTCAAGGGTAGTCTTTAAAGCTTCCGTTACATGAAAATCCCAGCTTTTGCCAAAGATGGTTATAACCCTTGCACCAGACTTTATAAGGTTTTCCAACTGCGGGTCTTCCTCTGCTTTCTTTGTAGGTCTTCTGGTAGAGCCAAAAGCCACCACCTTTGCATGCTGAGGCTTGTATTTTCTGAGCCTTTCAAAGAGTATGGTATCCTTGGGGTTTGCACCGGGCCATCCACATTCTATGTAGTCTATACCAAACTCATCCAACTTCTGAAATATACGCAGTTTATCCTCAAGGGAGAAGTTTACACCCTCCGCCTGAGAGCCATCTCTTAGAGTAGTGTCATAAATGAAAACCTTTTCCATAATATAAAATATATCACCTTCTGACTCTTAGCTTTCGTGGTTTTTCTTTGCTTATTTTTCTAAGCTCTTCAAAACTCAAGGTTAAACTCTCTTCCACCGTGCTAAGCACTCTAAGACTTTCCTTAAAAGCCCTCTCAAGGTCATAGGCTTTGAAGTTCTTTATGTAGCCTGGTAGGAGGTGGTATTCACCCTTTTGAATGGCTTCAACAAGCTCCATAGCCTGAGGAGAAAGTCTAAGGTTCTCAAGGTCTATTCCTTCAAAGCCAAACCTATACAACCCAGCGAGAAAAACCGCCTCGTGGTAGCTAAGCTCCACCTTTTCCCTTTCTCCTTTAACTTCCGTCTTGGGAATTCTATCCTGAAGGCTTGTAATGGGAAGACCAGTTATCCTTGAAATCTCTTTGAGGAGCTCAAATCTTTTAACACTGTCTGGTATAAAACCGCAGAAGTAGAGAAGGTCATCAAAGGCTTGCTTGCTTCCCTTCTTTATCTCCTCCAGCAGGAACTCTTCCACAGGTAAGGATGAGCTTAGCATTTCTCTTAGTAGCTTTGGCTCTTTCTTTACAAAGGAGTCTGGGTCTTCTCCTTCTGGAAGGTATACCACTCTCACCTCCATCTTTGCTTTCAAAAGGTGCGGGACAGAAGACCTTACTGCCCTTTTGCCTGCCTGGTCTCCATCGTAAAGAAGTATGGCGGTTTTTGCCATCTTGGAAAGCATATGGGCGTGGTCTTCTGTAAGTGCTGTGCCAAGAGGTGCGGTGCAATTCCTTATACCCTCTTGCCAAAGGCTCATAAGGTCAAAGTAGCCTTCTACAATAATTACCTGCTGGGATTCCCTTATGTATTCCTTCGCTTCAAAAAGACCAAAGAGGGTTAACCTTTTTTTGAAAACCTCGGACTCTGGAGAGTTCACATACTTAGGATGACTTCCATCAAGACTTCTGCCTCCAAAAGCTACTACATTACCCTTTATATCCCTTATAGGGATTATTAGTCTGTTTCTGAAAAGGTCCTTATATACGCTTTCGTCAATTTTTATAAGGTTTGAGCTTTTTTCATAAACTTCAAGAAGACCCTCCTCTTTAAGTAGCCTTATCATATTTTCTGTGTTCCCTGCAAAGCCAAGCTGGAATTTGCTTATGGTCTTTGAGTTTATACCCCTACTTTGTAAGTATTGGATAGCTACTTTGCTGTTTCTCAATTCCTCATGATAAAACTCCGCAACCCTTTGGAGAGCCAGAAGAATTTGGCTGTGCTTTTCCCTTCTTTTAAGGTTTATCTTTATACCATACCTCTTTGCTAATTTCTCAAGGGCTTCCCAGTAGTCTATGTTTTCATACAGGCTCACAAACTTAACCGCATCGCCTCCCACACCACAGCCAAAACACTTAAAGATACCCTTTGAAGGAGATACGTAAAAAGAAGGTGTGTCATCAGGATGAAAGGGGCATCTTGCAGCATAATTATTGCCAACCCTTTTTAGCTCTATGTAAGAGGATATAACATCCACAATATCAATCTTTCCAAGAAGGTCTTTGTAGGAGGACATGGAGTTAAATTATATTCGTCCATGCTAAAAAGGATAGCCCTCACAAGAAGTGAGGAAGATATACAAAAGGATAGACCTATCTTTGAAAAGGCTGGCTTTCAAGTCTTGGAACTGCCTCTTATTGAAGAAGAACTTCTTGACTTTGAGCCTCCAAAGGGAAGCTTTGACTTTGTAGTCTTTCAGAGTCCGAGGGCGGTAAAGGCATTTCTTTCTAAGTGTAGGCTTAAGGAAGAGAAGATAGTGGTAATAGGTGAAAAGACTAAAAGGGCAGTAGAGGAGCAGGGCTACAGGGTCTGGGCTATGCCAGAGAACTACTATGGAGAAGAGCTTTTGAAAATATTTAGGGGTTTCAAGGGAAAGGTGCTTGTGCCACGGTCTGCCATAGGAAGAGAGGAAGTAATGGAAGGTTTAAAGGCTCTCGGTTTTGAGGTGCATGCTTTGGATGTATACACCATAAAGCCAAAGCTATACCAAAGGGAAGAGCTAATTAATAAGCTCTCCACTGCGGACGCTGTGGTCTTCGCAAGCCCTTCTGCGGTCAAGGGTCTTCTTGCAAACTTGCAAAAGGAAGAAGTCATAAGTCTTTTAGAACCTATAAAAGTGGTGTGCATTGGCAAAACTACAAAGGATTTCTTTGAGAAGGAGGTGGGGTTAAGGTGTCTTGTCCCTGAAAAGCCTTCTATTGAAAAGGTGGTGGAACTCCTAAGAGGTTTGGCATAAATTTTGCATAAGGTATTATGAAGATGAAACAGAAAACTATCCTAAAAGAGGTGGAGTTTGAGGGTATTGGTATACATAGCGGTGAGGTCTCAAGGATAGTTCTTCGTCCAGAGGGCGAAAACACGGGCATAAGGTTTCTTGTAAAAGGGACATACATACCTGCCAATTACAGATATGTGCAAGGCACAGACCATGCCACCGTGCTTGGAAAGGATGGTGTAAAGGTTAGCACGGTAGAGCACCTTCTTGCGGTTCTTTATATGTTAGGCGTGGATAACCTTACAATTGAGTTCATAAAAGGACAGGAAGTCCCTATACTTGACGGGAGCGGTTATTACTTTTATAAAGCCTTGAAAAACTTAACCCTTGAGCTTGAGGAAGAGGCAAGGTTTTTTGAGATAAAAGAGCCTTTTGAGGTGAGAAACTGTAAGGGATATATACAGGCAAAACCCTATGAAGGTTTTTGTGCGTCATACAAAGGCTATGTAAAGGGTATACTTGAGGAAGGTATCGCTCAATACTGTGGAAATGCAAAAGAGGTGGTTTTTGCAAGGACCTTTTGCTACGACAGGGATGTGGAGCTTCTGCTCCAGAATGGGCTTGCAAAGGGTGGGAGTTTAAAGAACGCAGTGGTTATAGGTGATGGTTTTGTCTACAACCCAGAGGGCATGAGGTCAAAGGACGAGCCTATAAGGCATAAACTCTTGGACCTTATCGGAGACCTTAGCTTACTGGGCTTTAGGCTAAAGGGTAAAGTTTTCTCCTATCTTGGCGGACATAAGCTGAATTATGAGTTTGTAAAAAGCCTTGCGGAGAGTTCTCTTTCTACGAGCCTTATATCCTCTTCCGTGTCTACTCCGTGATAGTAGTTTTTTGTAAGGATTACCTTTATGCTGTAGCCTGCCTCTAAAAGGCGGAGCTGTTCAAGGTTTTCTAAGGCTTCCAGCGTGCTTTTTTGCATGGTGGTAAACTCCAAAAGGGTTTGCTTTCTGTAAGCGTAAATGCCTACATGTTTTAGCGGATAAGGGTCTGAAGAAGTTTTCATGTATGGTATGGGAGACCTTGAGAAGTATAGGGCGGTGTGGTCTTGACGCAGGACTACCTTTACCGAGTTGGGGTCTTTGTAGGCGTGTGGGTCTTTTATGGCGAGGGTAGCCACAGGGTGGTCCTCAAGGGCATGGAAAAGTCTCTGGATGTCTTCCTCGTATACAAAGGGCTCATCACCTTGATAGTTAATTACGTAGTCTACCTCCTCTTCTCTTACCACATATGCAACTCTGTCACTTCCAGAAGGCAGGTCAGAAGGTGTGAACCTTACCTCCACAGGAAGGTCTTTTACCACTTCGTAAATTCTCTCGCTGTCTGTAGCCAAAATTACTCTCTCCTTAGTCTTTAGACAACCCTCCACTACCCATCTTATCAATGGCTTGCCAAGTATGGGAGCGAGAGGCTTTTCTTTTAGCCTTGTGGAACTAAGTCTTGCGGGTATGACAATAAGTCTTCTCATCGCAGTGATAAGTAAAGGATTATAAGGAGTAATAAAAGCATAAGCATAATAAGAGCCATAAGCAGTTTTCTATAACTACTTAGCTCTTGTGATAGGGAGGATATTATCTGGTCTTTGTTTCTTGAGGCTTGCTCTACGTTTTCTATATATTCTGTCAACTTCTCCACCTTTTCCTTGAGGGAGCTTTTTTCCGTTTCAAGTCTATATATCTTTTCGTGCATTAAGTTATTTTCAAACCTTAGGTTCTCCAGTTCTTTTTTGCATTTTTCAAGTTCCTCCACATACTCTCTGAATTTATCGTATTGTTCTTGCATGCTATGTAGCAAGTGTTCTTCTTCTCCTTAAGGTCCGTAGGTATTCTTCAAAGGCTATCCTTTCCTGCTCCTTGTAGCTCTCTTCCCTTGCCATAAGATTTTCCCAGTCAACCTTGTGGGCATCAAACCAAGGACCATCACTACAGGCAAGGGCGTATTTACCATCCACCAAAACTCTACATACAAGACAAAGACCTACCGCATCAAGCATATGGGTGTTAACCATGCTTATGATGGGTGTTTGAGGGAAGAGCTGGGTAAGTTGGTATGAAAGCCTATTGCTCCCTGCGGATACTATAAGGTCTGCCTCAAAGTTTAGTATATCCTCGGAGTGCCTTACCTCGTCAAAAAGTGCTTCACACCTATCCCTTAGATAAAACTCTTCAGATACTACCTGAAGGAAAAGTCTGTTGCCTGCAGATTTTAGAGACCTCGCCACGTTTAAAATAGGTGCAATACCCCAAGAGTAGGCGTAAAAGGACACCTTTCCGTATTTTTCTACTGGGAAAGGTTTACCAAGAGGTCCTGCCACATACTGAAAACTCTCCGCCTCCTCCAATATCTCAAGGGTGGACCTACCCACCGCCTTTACAAGACAAGAAAAGCCTTCCTGAAAGGTCTCAAGTATGGCAAGAGGGACTAACTCCGATAGCTTTGTATGCTGAACCATTACAAACTGCCCCGGCTCCGCCTTAGACACATGGACCGCATGAACCTTTAAAAGACATGCGTCTTCTGAAAGCCTTACCTTTTCCAATATGGGATGCATAGAAAAATTATCTCACAAAAGCTCGCCGTAGCCTTGACAAAGTGTAAAGCTTTATTAGAATATTCTTATAAACTTAAGAAAGGAGGTAAAAACATGACTATGGATAGAGCTTTGAGGGCTACTTCTGGTGGAGTGCTTTTGCTTGTGTTTCTAATTGCCATACTTCCGTCAGATATCCACTGGTTTTGGAAAGCCTTTATAGTGTTTATGGCTATAAACCAGATTCAGTCCGCCTTTACAGGCTGGTGTCCAGTGGTATCTCTCTACAGAAAGCTGGGTGTAAAGGAGTGCACCTGTTAGTCGGTTTCTAACTCTATTTCACAGCCCTCTTTTTCTATTACCAGCTGGCAGGTGAGCCTGCGAGTCTCTTCGTATTCTCCTATCCTCCAGAGGGTTTCCTCTTCCTGCTCTGAAGGTTCCGCAAGACACTCAAGCCCTTTCAAAACGGTGCAAACACACACACCACATTGACCATCGGTGCATCCAAACTCCACGCCTGCCTTTTCTATCTCATGGTGATAGTCTCCAAACTTTTCACCCACTGGTATATCAAGCACCTTTCCGTTTATCTTTACCTTAGCCATGATAAATATTTTAGCCTTAGGGTTGGTTTGGGCTTTGATTTATCTCAACTATTTTGCAAAACTTTCCAGAGAGCCTGCCAACAGGCTTTAGAGAGTCCACTTCAAGGCTTTCCGCACCTGCAAAAACCACCTGTCCAAAGATAAGGTCATAGTCAAAGAGCTCTTCATGTTTTAGTAGCTTGCACTCAAGCCATGCTCGTGCCTTTGCTACCCTTGGAGCTTTTACCTTGTAGGCTTTTTCCTCTCGGAGCCTGCAGACCTCAAACTCGCTCACCTCTGGAGGGAAGGCTATTGAGCTTAGCTCCACTTCCCTTAGCAAATCCTCAGAGACGAAGTTTATGACAAACTCCTTGGTGGCAAGGATGTTTCTTGCAGTGTCTTTTCTTTGGTGGTCTTCCCTTTTGCTTATGGATATTAGCACCACAGGTGGCTCATCACACACCGCATTGTAAAAGCTAAAAGGTGCAAGGTTTGGAGTGCCTTCGGGGCTAAGGGTGGAAACCCAGGCTATAGGTCTTGGGATAACCAATCTCGTAAGCACCTCATAGGGGTCAAAACCTTGAGGCTTTTCCATATCAAAGAGCATCATGTATGATAGTATAAGATGAGGCTACTGTCCTTGGACACCTCCTTTTCCTTTACAAACCTCACTCTTATAGAGGATGGTAAGGTGGTCTTGCACCATCTTGTGGATGACAATAAAAAGACCCTTCAGCATCTACCAAGCCTTTTGAAAGAGCTTAAGATAGAGCCAGAGAGTGTGGATGCCTTTGCAGTTTCCTTAGGGGTGGGCTATCTCACTTCCCTTAGGATAGGTATAACCTTTATGAAAACTTTGGCTTATCTGGAAAGAAAGCCTATTGTTGGTTATGAAAATCTTATGATGTTATGTCTTTTTGTGAAAGCTCCAGAGGAAAAAGTGGTTGCTTTGAAAGTTAGCAGTAATGTTTTTTGTAGAAGGTGTGATGGTTCAAAGGTAAGTGAGATATTTACCTTAGATAAAAAGCCAGAAGTTCCTCTTGTGGGTCTTGCGGTCCAGTCTATTGGAGATATACAACTTGAGTATTTTCCCTTTTCTCTATATGGTGGTCTCTGGGCTTATAGGAGGCTTTCTGAAGGTTATATGGGCGATGAGCCTATGCTTTTAGAGCCTATTTATCTCAAAGAGCCTGTTTAGAAAGTTGAAAAGTTAATAGTTTTGTGATTACACGAAAACGAAAAAAGCTCTTATGATTGCTACTTTACCCTTTGTGGCATCTTGTGCTGGGATGATGAAAAGTGAGATAGACCATCAGGCTTCTGTAAGAGACCCTATAGAGATAGTCAGCATGGAGAACGTTTTTAACTTTGGAGGACAGAGCGGATGGAGACTGCAAATTAGAAACACTGCAAACAGAGAATGTAGAGCCATATGCGTGGAACATCCTGAGGGTATAAAGTGCACGGAAATCGGTAGCTATCCTGCTCAAACTATAGTCAATATGGATATAGTCATCTCAGATAATGTTGCCCAGCCTGTATTTACAGCTTATTGCTACATAGCGGTAGAATTTAAGAGGAGGCTTTTCTAAACTACTTTTTCTCTGATAGAGTGTAGAGTATATATCCAAGAATAGGCAACACTATCATAAGCAAGGCGGACAGTCTGTAGTCCTCTCCCGTTATGAACAAGAAAAAGGACCACAGCACAAGACCAAGGCTTGAGGCTATCCTTTCGCTTAGAGAATAGAAGGAAAATCTTACTGCCACGTGTGCTCCTGAGAACCTCTCAATTATAAATACCCTTGAAGTGGTCCAAAGATGTGCCAAAGAAAGACCTGCAAAAAAACCAAGGGGTAAAAGAAATTCTTTGGGCGTTATGTAAAGAGAGAGCAAAAAGACGCTCCACAGAAGAAAGCCAATAGGAAAAAGCCTTTTGGCTGAGAGTTTGTCCGTTAACCTTCCAAAAAGGAGACCTCCAAAAACTCCACCAAGTGCGGAAAAGCCGATGGTTTTGTATATGTCTTCCTGTGAAAGCCCGTAGACCTCTCTTAAATACACACCCATCATGGCTATCATGGTATGGGCAAGCTCCATAAGAAAGAGCATGGAAGCCATAGTAAGGATAAAGCCCTTGTCTTTGATAAGCTCAAGGAGCTTTATCTTTTGCTTGCCTGCAGGCTCTGAAAGGCTTAGGAGGGAAGGAAGAGAAAGAGAGAAAAATATGAAAGCAACCCACAGAAAAGCCATAGGCAGGCTAAGACTTGGAGCAAGAAATATAAGGGCGGTTGCAGAGCCTACATAACCAAGGGCAACACCAAAGCCAGAGGCAAAACCCTTTGTCTCAAAGGACTTAAGGAGAGAGTTATAAAAAACAAGGGCTTGCTGGTGAAAAACCGCCAAAACAAGATAAAGGAGAAAGTTAAGCAAGGGCTTTTCAAAGGAAGCAAAAAGCATAAGACACAGGGTAGGTATAGAAAGGCTAAAGATAGTGAAAAACCTCTTTCTCCAGCCTCTTTTGTCTGCGAGCCTGCCAAGTTGCAGTGCCATAACAAAAGAGAGAAAAAAGGCAAAGCCGTAGAAAAGTGAATAGGTTTTAACATCTATGTGCTCTGTTATGTAAAGGGGATAGAGGGTAGAAAAGACCAAAGCACCTAATATGGTCTCTCCCGTATCGTATAGAGCAAAGGAAAAGAGCCTAAGCCTTTTAGCCACAGGCTTATTTTAACAGCTTATTTTTTAACCTCCACTTCACACTGGTCGGAGATTCCATAAGGGTCTCTCTTGCACTGCTCAATGGGGACTACCTTTCTGAACCTTTCTGAGAACCCTTCCCAGTTTTCAAGAATGTGCTTTGCCCAAGGGCTTTCCGTGTATTGGTAGTGCCTTTCTATGAGGTTTCTGAGCTCTTCACTTTCTTGCTCTGTAAGGTTTCTTGCAAATACGTAGGATGTGTTTATTTTTTCTTGGATGTTTTCGTCCAACACGTAAGCGTAGCCACCGGTCATACCTGCTCCAAAGTTCACTCCCACACTGCCAAGCACCACCACCACACCACCTGTCATATATTCACAGCAGTGCATACCTGCACCTTCTATTACCGCTATTGCACCGCTGTTTCTTACCGCAAAACGCTCTCCTGCCCTTCCGCTTGCAAATAGCTCTCCGCCCGTTGCTCCATATAGGCAGGTATTACCCATTATCACATGGTTATGCGTATCCTCTATACCCTCTGGCTTTATCACTATCCTTCCACCGTGCATGCCCTTACCCACATAGTCGTTGGCATCACCGATAAGGGTAAGAGACATGCCCTTGTGGTTAAAAGCACCAAAGCTCTGCCCTGCTGTGCCTCTAAAGACTAACTGTATGGTATCCTCTGGAAGACCTTCGTCCCTGTATCTGACCGCAATATGGTAAGCCAGTCTTGTCGGGATGCTCCTGTCTACGTTCCTTATGGTGTATTCTCCATAAAACCTCTCTCCCTTTTCTATGTATGGCAGGACCTCCTCTTCAAGCCTTTTTGCCAGTTCACTCCTTCTTGGATTGTCGTTTCTTTCCTGCAGACATCTCAAAGGCTTGTCCTTTGGATAGCCTTCTTTCAAGAACTCTTCAAGTTTTACCCTCTTTGAGCCGGGTATGTGGTCGTAGGTTTTCACCTCAAGCAGGTCTCTCCTTCCTATTATCTCATCAAGAGACCTCACACCCATCTGTGAGAGAATTTCTCTTACCTCTTGAGCTACCGCTCTAAAGTATGCCATAACGTTTTCCACTTTACCCTTGAACTTTTCTCTGTATTTGGGGTCTTGGGTGGCTACGCCAGTGGGACATTGATTAGTGTGGCAAAGCCTTGCCATAACACAACCTTCCGCTATCATAGCTGCAGTGCCAAAGCCAAACTCTTCAGCACCAAGAAGTGCAGATATTATCACGTCCTTACCAGTTCTTAGTCCACCGTCCACCCTAAGCCTTACCTTATCCCTTAGACCATTTTCCATAAGCACCCTTTGGGTCTCAGAAAGACCTATTTCCCAGTAGTTTCCTGCGTTCTTTATAGAGGAGTATGGGCTTGCACCCGTGCCACCCTCCGCACCGCTTATCTGGATTATATCCGCATAGGCTTTTGCCACACCCGCTGCAACAGTTCCCACGCCGGTTTCTGCCACAAGTTTGACGCACACCCTTGCCTTAGGGTTTGCTTCCTTTAGGTCGTTTATGAGCTGGGCGAGGTCTTCTATGGAGTATATATCGTGATGGGGAGGTGGAGAGATTAAGGTCACTCCGGGTTGTGCATACCTTAACTTTGCTATGTATTCGTTGACCTTTTTGCCAGGAAGCTGTCCGCCTTCTCCGGGCTTTGCTCCTTGAGCTATTTTTATCTCTATGTCTTCTGCAGAGGCAAGGTAGGTGGGTGTCACACCAAAGCGACCAGAGGCTACCTGCTTAATGGCAGAGTTCTTTATGGTCCAGTAGCGGGCTGGGTCTTCTCCTCCTTCTCCAGAGTTGCTCTTCATACCGAGCCTGTTGCAGGCTTCTGCGAGCACCTCATGGGCTTCTGGAGACAAGGCACCCAAAGACATACCACCAGTGACGAACCTCTTGAGTATGCTCTCTATGGGCTCTACCTCCTCTATGGGAATGGGCTTTTCCGCTCTCTTATAGTCAAGAAGATGCCTTATAAAGGTGGGATGCTCTTCGTTGGCTATGCGTGAAAACTCCTTGTAGTCCTCGTAATTCTTTGTCTCCAAAAACTTGTGCAGTGCTCTAACCACAAAGGGAGACCACGCATGCCATTGTCCACCCTTTCTGAACTTCATCTCTCCGCCGTAGTCAAGCTCTGGCTTCTCTGTCTCGTATCCTGCGTCGTGCCTTGCGAGGAGACTTTCCTGAACTTCAAAAATACCGTCCGCTTCAAGGGTTACAGGCGTGCCGGGGAAGTATTCTTCCACAAAATCCCTATTCAAGCATACCGTATCAAATATCCTTGCACCTTGATAGGAGTTAAGGGTGGAAATACCCATCTTGGACATTATCTTCAAAAGCCCGTCCTCAAGAGCCTTCTTGTAGTTGAAAATAGCCTGCTCGTATGGAACTTTTATTTCACCCTTTTTGCAAAGCTCCCAGATAAGCTCATACATAAGATAGGGATAGACCGCAGAAGCACCATAACCTATAAGGCAAGCCATATGATGGGTGTCTCTGGCTTCGCCCGTTTCTACCACAAGGGATACCTTGTTGGAAAGCCCGCGTTCAGAAAGCCATTTAAAGACCGCAGAAACCGCCAAAAGGCTCGGAACCGCAAGCCTATACCTTGATATGTTTCTATCGGACAAAACCACAATGTTGGCACCCTCTCTTACCGCCTCCTCTACCCTCCTACAGACTATCTCCACACCAAGCCTTAGGTCACATATGGCAATGCCTTCATACATGGCATCGTAGAGTATGTCCGTTATTCTCCTTTCTCCCGCAAGGTCTTGGAGCTCTACCACGCAGTAGCTTCTCTCTTTCGGATAGGTTATTGGAACCCAAGCAACTTTGAACTCCTTCTGTTCCATAAGAGCTTTAAACTGGTAAGGCAGGAGTATGGGGCTGTCTATCTGAAGCCTTTTGGCATGCTCCTCTTCTTCCCTTAGGAAGTTTCTCTTGTGCCCTAAGTTCATCTTAAGGGACATAACCGCCCTTTCCCTTATGGGGTCTATGGGTGGGTTTGTTACCTGTGCAAACCTTTGCTTGAAGTATCTAAAGAGTAATACAGGTTTTTCTGAGAGGGGTGGAATGGGAGTGTCATCACCCATAGAAAAGGTTATCTCTTTCCCCTCCTCCGCCATGGGTGCAAGCACGTGTTTTATCTCCTCTTGTGTATAACCAAAGGCAACGAGTTTTCTTATCCTTTCTGGGTCTTCTCCATACTCTGGAAGAGTGTAGTCCTTTATAATTTCAGACAGCCTAAGGAGATGTTTTCTCAGCCACTCTCCGTAAGGCTTTTGAGAGGAGAGCTCTTTGAGTATCTGGTCTGTCTCTTTTACTTCACCCGTTGAGAGGTCCACCACAAGGGTATCACCTGGTCCGAGCCTTCCCTTCTTGAGAACCCTTTTACCCGAGAGGTCCACCATACCCACCTCAGAGCCAAGCACCAAGATGCCATCCTCGGTAAGCACATATCTGGCAGGTCTTAGACCGTTTCTATCAAGGTGTGCTCCTATCTTTCTACCGTCGGTAAAGGCAATGCTGGCAGGTCCATCCCAAGGTTTCATCAAGAGAGACTGATATTCAAAGAACTCTTTCACTTCCTTTGAAAGCCAAGGCACACCCTCCCAAGCAGGGGGTATAAGCATATTTATAGCATGCTCTGGACTATAACCCACAAGCACCAAAAGTTCAAAAACCCTGTCCAAAGAGGCAGAATCGCTCTCCTCGTAAGAAACCAAAGGTCTTACGAGCTTTATATTCTCTCCAAAAAGTTCATGCTCCAATTCGTGCTCTATAGCCCTCATCCAGTTTCTGTTGCCTAATATGGTGTTTATCTCGCCGTTATGAGCCAGATACCTAAAAGGCTGAGCTAATTTCCAGTTGGGAAAGGTGTTGGTGGAATACCTTTGGTGGAAAAGACAGAAACTGGACTCAAGCCTCTGGTCTTTTAGCTCTGGATAGAAAATATCCAGCTGAGGTGCCACAAGCATTCCCTTGTAGACCATCACCCTTGAGGAGAGAGAGGCAAAGTAGACCTTGTCCTTTATCTTTTTGTCTGTCTCTATGCGTCTTCTAAGGAGATAAAGCTCCAGCTCCCTTCTTTCTTCCGAGACCTTCTCAGCGTCCAAGAGAAGATGGAATATCTTTGGCATCACCCTTAGGGCGGACTCACCCACCGCAGACTTATCTATTGGGACTTCCCTCCAAGCTACCAGAGAAAAGGGAGACCTCCTTATGTGCTCCTCTATTTGAGGTCTTACATCCTCATAAAGGAAAGCCACGCCAACCGCAAGATTGTCTATGTGAGAAAGCTCATAGCCTTCTTCAGAGAGCCAGTCCTCAAAGAATTTTTTAGGGATTTCAATCATAATCCCAGCACCATCCCCAGTCTTTCCATCACCACCCACAGCACCCCTATGGGTGAGGTTCTTTACCGCCTCTATACCCCACTGGACTATCTGGTGGCTTTTTTCACCTCTTATATTGCATACAAACCCAACACCACAGGAGTCGTATTCCAAAAGCTCCATCTCTTCACCTCTCAAAAGGGTAAATGGGATAATATTTTAATATAAAACCCTACGCGCTTTTTGATGAGGTATTAACTTCCCTTTAGTTGTGCGATTTCCCGTGTGAGCAACTTTCCATGCAAAGATGTATGATAAACTATAAACCATGTTGTGGAAAAGGTCGGTAATAGAGCTCACTTCCTTGATAAACAAGGGAGAGCTAAAACCAGAAGAGGTGGTCCAGAGCTTTTATGAAAGGTTTTTAGAAACAGAAGATAAGGTCAAGGCTTACATACTGCCACTTTATGAAAGAGCCCTTGAAGAGGCAAAAAGCCTCAAACCCTCTAAGGACAAGCCTCTACTTGGTATACCCATAGCCATAAAAGATAACATAAACGTAAAAGGCTATCCCACTACCTGTGCGTCAAAGATACTGCAAGGTTATATATCTCCCTATGACGCTACCGTTATAGAGAGGCTAAGGAGGGCAGGAGCTTTAGTGGTTGGAAAAACCAATATGGACGAGTTTGCCATGGGTTCTTCTACAGAGTATTCCGCCTTCTTCCCCACAAGGAATCCATGGGACTTGGAGAGAGTTCCCGGTGGCTCTTCTGGTGGCTCTGCGGTGGCGGTTGCAGTAGGCTCAGCACCCCTCTCTCTCGGTTCAGATACGGGAGGCTCTATTCGTCAACCAGCCAGCTTTTGTGGTGTTATTGGACTAAAGCCCACCTATGGAAGAGTTTCCAGGTATGGTCTTGTTGCCTTTGCCTCTTCCCTTGACCAGATAGGACCCTTTGGCAGACGCACAGAAGACGTTGCACTCCTTATGGAGGTCATATCTGGACATGACCCTAAAGATTCCACGAGCAGTAAAAGACCTGTTCCCAAGTATACGGAAGAGCTAAGAAAAGGCGTAAAGGGTCTAAGGGTGGGTGTAGTTAGAGAGTTTATGCAGGATGGGTTGGAGGAGGGTGTAAGAAGAGCTTTTGAAAACTTTCTCAAGGAGATGGAAAAGGAAGGCATGCAGGTAGAAGAGGTTTCTCTCCCTCACGTAAAGTATGCCATACCTTGCTACTATATCATAGCACCCTCTGAGGCTTCCTCTAACCTTGCGCGTTATGATGGTGTAAGGTTTGGATACAGGACGAGGGAATACAAGGACCTTTTTGAAATGTATGCAAAGACCAGAGATGAAGGCTTTGGACCAGAGGTAAAGAGGAGAATACTTCTTGGCACCTTTGCCCTTTCCGCAGGGTATTATGATGCCTACTACCTTAAGGCTATGAAAGTAAGAAGGCTTATAGCACAGGATTTTGAAAAGGCTTTTGAAAGGGTAGACCTCATTGCCACGCCCACAAGCCCCACAACCGCCTTCAAGTTCGGAGAAAAAACCTCAGACCCCATCTCTATGTATCTTTCAGACATTTTTACTGTAAGCGTAAACCTTGCAGGTCTTCCTGGCATCTCCATACCAATAGGCATGTGCGATGGTCTTCCTGTGGGTGGACAGCTTATAGGGAAAGCCTTTGACGAGGGAACGCTCCTTAGAGTTTCCTATTGGTGGGAGCACGTATATAAGCACTACGAGCTTGAGCCAAAACTTTAGAGTATGTTTTTATTTTTTATCCTTTTAGCCTTTGTTAGCCTCCTGCCAAACCTTCATAGGTATCCCTTCAAGAACGAAGAATCCCTACGCACTCAAATAGCCTTTGAGATGTGGCATTCTGGAAACTACCTTCAGCCTACCTTTCTTGGCGAGCCATACTTTAACAAGCCTCCCCTCTTTAACTGGCTCATAGTTTTGTATTCTCAAATTATACCTTGGAGCGAGCTGACCGCAAGGGCGGTAAGCCTTAGTTTTCTCTTGCTTACCACATTGCTCGTTGGCATATTCTCCCATTATCTTTTTAGAAACCTCTCCCTTGCCACCCTATCCTCTCTTGTTTTCCTAACCTTTGGTAATGTGCTTTTTTTCTACGGCTTTCTTGGAGAGATTGATATCACCTTCACCTTTTTTGTATTTCTTGGTATTTGCCTTCTTTACATATGGTGGAGTGCGGGTTCAAAGGTTGTTGGTTTTTTAGCGGGCGTGGTTTTTGGTCTTGCCTTTTTACTCAAAGGTTTGCCTGCTTA
>JBBKAW010000033.1 GCA_037722135.1 Aquificaceae bacterium | reverse complement strand
GTTGCTAATCCACCGTGTGGAGTTGAAACAGGATATATTAGCCTTATTAGGTCTAAGTAGCCTTTTGACTATCCCCTCTTTGGAAACAGAATAGCCTTATCCTTTACAAAATACTCAGACCTCATATAAGGCATTAGCAAACCCTGTGTTGGCTCACAGCTCATTAAGTTCAAGGCTTCTTGCATTTTGTTTGGCATAAAGGGTTCAAGTAGGTTTGCCAAAAGATGTATGCCATCAGTAAGGGTATACAAGACCCTTCTTAGCTCCACTTCGTCGCTCTTTGCCAAGCTCCAAGGTGCTTTTGAGTCCACATACTTGTTTAAATACCCAGAAAGCCTCAGCACCGCCTCAAGGGCGTTATAGAAGTCTACCCTTTGCATGCACCCTTCGTATTCCTCTACCACCTGCCTTGCAAAGTTCTCATACTCCATATCCTTTCCACCAGAAACCTTCCCACCAAGATACTTTATGTCCATAGCCATTACTCTGCTAAAGAGGTTTCCTATCTCGTTGGCAAGCTCACCGTTTAGCCTGTTTAGGATGGCTTCTCTCCTTATGTCTCCATCCTCTCCAAAGGGCATATCCCTCAAAAGGAAATACCTTGCCTCATCCAACCCCCACTCCTTTACAAAATCGTAAGGACTTATCACATTCCCCAAAGACTTGGACATCTTTTGACCTTCCACCTTCCACCAGCCATGGGCAAAAACCCTCTTTGGAATTTCCAGTCCTACTGAAAGGAGAAAAGCGGGCCAATAAACTGTATGAAACCTTAAAATATCCTTTCCCACAAGGTGTAGGTCTGCGGGCCAAAGGTGTGGTTTGTCCCTTACCGCAGACACGTAGTTAAACAAGGCATCAAACCACACATATATGGTATGCTCTGGGTCAAAGGGCACTTCTATACCCCACCTTACTCTGCTTCTTGGTCTGGTTATGGAAAGGTCTTTTAGTCCCTGTTTTACAAAAGCTATTACCTCGTTTTTCCTGTAGCTTGGCATAATAAAGTCTGGAGCCTTTTCATACAGGTCAAGAAGCACCTTCTCATACTTGGAAAGCCTAAAGAAATAAGAAGGCTCTTTTATGTAGTCGCAAGGCTTTAAATGTATGGGACAAACATGTCCTTCTAAAAGCTCGGTCTCTGACTTGAACTCCTCACAGCCTACACAATACCAGCCTTCGTATTCTCCAAGGTATATGTCTCCCCTCTCATAGCTCTTTATGAAAACTTCCTTTACCAGCTCCACGTGGTCTGGGTCTGTAGTCCTTATAAACCGGTCATAGCTTATACCCATAAACTCCCAGAGCTTTTTGAAGTTCTCAGAGTTTTGGTCCGCCAGTTCCTTTGGGCTTATACCCTTTTCCTCTGCGGACTTTTGTATCTTAAGACCATGCTCGTCAGTGCCTGTCAAGAAAAAGACCTCATAACCTCTTTTTCTGTAATACCTTGCCAAAACATCCGCAGATATGGTGGTGTAGGCGTGTCCTATGTGAGGAACGTCGTTTACATAGTATATGGGTGTCGTGACATAAAACTTCATAAGGCTTATATTATAAGGCATGAAAAGGCTTGTTATACTCCTTATCCTACTTGTCTATGGTTGTGCGGTAAAGACTTGGAATGTGGAAGGACCCTCTGAGCTCTCCAACGGTCTTGTGGTAAAGATAGACACAAAGGCTTGGCGGTTTTCACCTTCTGACCTTGACAGGTATGTTTTACCCATATTTATAAGCCTTGAAAACAAAGGAAAAGAGCCCGTATCTATAAGGAGAGAAGATATATTCCTTGTGGACGACAAGGGTAGACAATACAATCCCATACCACCTGGTGATGTAGCCAATGCCTTAAGGAGAGGCTACGGTGTTGGCTTTAGCTTTAGTGTAGGATATTGGAGTTATCCCTTTGGTCTTTGGTGGTCTCCCTACTATGCCTATCCCCCTTCAAGGGACGTATACCCAGACTTGGTAAACAAAGCCCTTGTGTTTGGAGAGCTTCAACCCGGTGCTACTTTAAGCGGTTTCGTATACTTTCAGAAAATACCAGAGGATGCAAGGGAGTTAACTTTAAACATAAAGGGTTATAAGTTCAGGCTAAAGGCAAGCAGGGAGTGAATTATAATCTAATATTCAGCGGGTGTGGCGGAATTGGCAGACGCGCTGGACTCAGGATCCAGTGGGCTTATGCCCGTGAGGGTTCAACTCCCTCCACCCGCACCAAAAAGCCATGAGATTTCTAATATTTGGAGACATAATAGGAAAGCCTGGAAGAAAGGCACTTAGGTATTTTCTCGCAGGCTACAGGGATTTGGTGGACGTGGTGCTTGTTAATGTGGAAAACTCCGCAGGTGGCTTTGGTATAACAAAAAAGGTCTACGAAGAGCTACAAGGCATGGGCGTGGATATTATGACCTCTGGAAACCACATATGGGACAAAAAGGAAGTTTACCAATTTATAGACACCTCTCCCAACCTCCTGCGACCAGCCAACTATCCCGAGGGTGTTCCCGGCAGAGGCTATGGTATCTTTGAGAAAAAGGGCATAAGGTTTGCAGTTATAAACCTCATGGGTAGGTCTCTCTTAGACTCAAACCTTGAAAACCCCTTCTTGGTCTTTGATAGGCTTTACCAAGAGGTAAGCAAGGAAACTCCCATAGTGGTCGTGGACTTTCATGCGGAGACCACCTCAGAAAAGTGGGCTTTTGGCATATATGTGGATGGTAGGGCAAGTCTTGTTTATGGCACGCATACCCACGTGCCTACCGCAGACCAGATAATACTTAAAAAGGGAACAGCCTATACTTCCGATGTGGGTATGACAGGATGTTGGTATTCCGCAATAGGCATGAAACCCCAGCAAGCTATAGATAGGTTTACAAAGGGTATTCCCCAAAAGTATGAGGTAGAAGAGAAGGAAGACCTTGTGGTAAATGCCTTGCTCGTAGAAGTGGAAGAAAGCACTGGCAGAGCAAAGTCCATAGAGCGTCTACAACAATACATCACAAGAGAAGAGCTCCTTGGAGCATAAATTTATACCATGCAAGAAACCAAGAAAAAGCCCAAGATAAGCCTAATATTGGAGAGCTTTACTCAACTTGAGAAAGCCTACACAGACCTAAAGAAGAACCTATCCCTTCCTGAAGAGGAGTTTGTCTCCAATAAACTGCTCCAAGACAAGGTTAGAGTAGACTTCAATCTGGCTTTTGAAAGTGCTATGAGAGTCTGCAGGCATCTTTCTGCGGTCTATGACATAAAGACCACTTCAAAGGACTGTCTTCAGAAAATAGGTGAGCTTGTTGGTCTCTCTCAGGCACAAGCCTTGGGAGAGCTTGCCCAGTTTTACATAAAGCACAGAGACCTAAGGGAAACCCTGCAGGCAGAAGAACTCTACCGCTCCCTTGTTAAGTTTTTGCCCCTTTTTAAGGAATACGCCAAAGCGGTAGTGGAGTTTGTCAAAAGGGAGACCAACAACCCCCTTCTTATAGACTTTGACCTTCTAAACGAAAAGGCAAAATACATAAAGGAGTCTGTGAAAAAGATAGACTTTGTGCTTTCTCAAGGCTTTGAGGAATTTTCAAAGACGCCCATGTATTACGATAGGGTCAAATACTTCTATCAGGTGGCTTACGATAGCCTTTTTGATATATGCAAGCACCTTGCTCCCAAGTTTGGAGTAAGAAAGTTTGGAGATGACTGTCTTTCAAAGTTGGTGGAAGCTGGCGTTATTCCTCAAGAGTATTACATGGATGTTTTCAAGATGACGAACCTAAAAAACAAGCTCATAAGCACGTGGGAAGTGAGCCCACAGGAGCTATATGAGAGGCTTATGGAGATAAAGGACAAGATTGAGCCTGTTATGAGGGAGATATCCAAAAGCCTAAAAAAACTCCTACAAAGTGGTCAAGGATAGATGGCTACTGGGTTATAAAAGGTGTCCCTTTCCACTGGTATCTTGCCTGCGGACCTTATGAGTTTTATGAGCCTTTCCTTTGTATGTCCCACCGCAGAGGTTGTTCCCGCAGAATGGACTATTTTTTCCTCTTGGATGGTCCCGTCAAGGTCATCCGCACCCATATTTAGAGCCACCTGTGCTACCCTCTCACCAAGGGTGACCCAGTATGCCTTTATGTGGTCAAAGTTATCCAAAAAGAGCCGTGATATGGCTATGGTTTTCAAATCATCCACAGAGGAAGTTCTTTTCCCTCCTATCCTTGTCCCCTCTGGCCAGTAGGCAAGAGGTATAAAGACCTGAAAGCCTCCCGTTTCATCTTGCAGACTTCTTAGCCTTTCCATGTGTTCTACCCTTTCCTCGTAGGTCTCTAAGTGTCCATACAGCATGGTTGCATTGGTGGGAATTCCCAGCTTATGAGCGGTTCTATGCACCTGCAGATACTCTTCCGCATTAGCCTTGTAGGGTGCTATTATCCTCCTTACCCTCTCGGAGAATATCTCCGCTCCACCCCCGGGTATGGCATCAAGCCCTGCGGACTTGAGCTCCAGAAGAATATCCTCGTAGCTCCTTCCAGAGATTTTGCTCATATGATGTATTTCAATGGCGGTCCACGCCTTTACCACCATATCTGGAAAAGCCCTCTTTATCTCCTTCACAAGGTTTACGTAGTGCTCCACCTTCCAATGCGGTGGTATGCCACCTACAATATGCACCTCCCTTCCACCCATTTTGTAGGTCTCTTCCACTTTTTTTAGGACCTCCTCAAGGCTCATCTCATATGCCCTTGGGTCAGACTTTACCACCCCAAAACTGCAGAAATTACATTGATATATGCATATGTTGGTAGGGTTTATCTGTCTGTTTACCACAAAGTAGGCAAAGTGTCCGTTCTTTTTACGGTTTACCCACTCCGCCAACGCACCCACATAGCTAAGGTCTGCCTCATAAAAGAGCCTTACTGCGTCTTCTACAGAAAGCCTTTTGCCCTCAAGAACCTTTTCGCCTATGGACCTTAAGCTCTTAGAAGCCCTTTCCACCATAAACTCCACTTGCATGTTCGCCTCCACAGGTTATTTGAATATAAGCCTCTTAGCTTAAAAGTCATCAGATTTTTCCACTTAACATAAGCTCCCTTTTACGCCTTACAAAGTCTCTAATGCCTTGCAGGTCCTTTGCGTTCAAGACGAGCTCAGGAACAGCCCATCCCCTTCTTGCAAGACCAACCCCTAAGTGTATATAGCGTAGATGCTTTACAGAGTGTGCATCGCTCACTATAGCTATAAACACACCCTCTTGCATACACCTTCTTATATTCTCCGGTGAAAGGTCTGCCCTGTGGGTGTTTAGCTCCAAGGCAGTGCCCGTCTCCTTTGCGGTTTTTATGACCTTTTCCATATCAAGAGGATAGCCTTCCCTCGTTCCATAGGCTTTGCCCGTTGGATGCCCTATTAGGTTCACAAAAGGGTTTTCCATAGCTTTGAGTATCCTGTAGGTATTGTCTTGGTTAAACCTTGAGTGGATAGAGGCTACCACAAAGTCAAACTCCTCCAAAAGCCCGTCAGGCAAGTCCAAAGACCCATCAGGCAGTATATCTACCTCACAACCCCTAAGGATATAAAAGCCTCTTGGATTGTAATATTGATTTAGCCTTTCAATTAGCTTAAACTGTTCCCTGTAGCGTGCTGGGTCAAGACCATTGGCTACGCGCGAGGACTGAGAGTGGTCTCCTATTACCATATACTCATAACCAAGTTGGTAGCAAGCCTCTGCCATCTCCTCAAGGCTATTAAGTCCATCGCTCCAGTTAGAATGCATATGAAAGTCTCCCCTTATGTCCTTTATGTCTATGAGCCTTGGAAGTCTACCCTCAAGAGCAAGCTCTATTTCTCCCGTGTTTTCTCTTAGCTCTGGCGGAATCCACTGCATACCTATGAGGTTATAAACCTCTTCTTCTGTGCTACCTCCTATCCACTCCTCCGTGTCCGCACGAAAAACCCCATACTCGCTTATCTTGAGCCCCTTAGCCTTGGCTATGTCCCTTATCCTTACATTATGCTCCTTTGAGCCGGTAAAGTATTGGAGTGCTGAGCCCCATTGATGAGGCTCTACCGTTCTGAGGTCTACTTGTCTTCCTTCTTCAAGGACAAGGCTGGACTTGGTCTCTCCATGAAGGAGCACCTCCCTTACTCCACCATAAGAGACAAAGTGCTGGTGTATCTTTGACCAGTTTTCCCTTTTTGCAGAAATAAGCAGGTCTATGTCTCCAACCGTTTCTTTTCTTCTTCTCAAACTTCCCGCAAGCTCAATATTTTCATAGAGCTCCCTTATTGTTTCAAAGTGCCTTAAAAGAGCCTCTCCCAGCTCATAAGCCTGCAAAAGCGTCATTCTTTCCTTGCTTTTCTCCCAAAGCTCAAGCCCCCTAAGGATGTTTTGAATTTTCTTCTCCCCCATGCCCGGCAGAAAGGCGAGCTGACCGCTTTTGACCGCCCTTATAAAGTCCTCCTTGCTCCTTACCTTTAGCCTATCGTAGGCAAGCCTTAGCGTCTTTATGCCCACGCCAGGAACTTCCAAAAGCTCAAGCAGGTCCTCTGGCACCTTTTGCCTTAACTCCTCGTAGGCACTTATCTTTCCTGTGCGTAAATATTCCAATATCTTCTCCACGCTTGACTGCCCTATGCCATGTATCTTGTAGATTTTCCCGGTCTTTACCAGCTCTTCCACATCTTCGCCAAGTTCAGAAAGCACTTCGGACACCCTTCTGTAGGTGTTTATGCGATAAGGATTGTCTCCAAGAAACTCAAGCATGTCCGCCATTTTCTCAAAAATGCGTGATAGTTCCTTGTTTTTCTCCATAGGTTAAAATTTAGGAATGGACCTCTTATCTTACAGCCTCTTTTGGAAAGGCTTTCTTTCCGCCCTTTTTATAGCCCTTTCCACCTCCATGGTGGGTGTCTTCCTTCTCATTAAAAGGCTTTCCATGCTTGGTGCTGGTCTTTCTCATGCCGCCTTTGGTGGTATAGCCCTTGCCATAGTCCTTGACCTTGAACCCATGACCTTTACAGTGCTCTACACAGTTATTCTTGGTCTTCTTATCCAGTTCCTTGTGGAGAAGAAGTCCCTACCTGCGGACACAGTGCTTGCCCTCTTTTTCTCCCTCGGCGTTGCCATGGCAATAGTGATTCTCGGCATCACGGACAATCTTGGCACTAACGTATTTTCATACCTCTTTGGTAGCATACTTACCGCCTCTGAAGTAGACCTTCTTCTGTCTGTGCTAACCTTTTTCCTAACCTCTTTGTTTATTCTCTTGAACTACCGAAAGCTCCTACTTCTTAGCTTTAACGAAGAGCTTGCAAAACTAAGAAGCATAAGAGTTAGTTTTCTCAATTACTCCCTTATTGCCCTCGCCTCTGCCAACGTAGCCCTATCCATAAAGGCTGTGGGGCTTGTGCTTTCCGCCAGCTTTATATCCATACCAGCTATGACTTCGCTCTTGGTTTCCTCCTCCTTTCTGCAAAGTATAGTCCTTTCTGTCTCCTTTTCCTTTCTCTCTCTTTCCTCTGGCATAGTCTTATCTCTGCTTTTTGACCTTCCTCCCAGTGGTGCAGTGGTAGGAAGCATGGCAATACTCTTTTTGATAGTGTCCCTTGGAAAGTTCATAAAAAGAAAAGTTTTAGGCTCTCCTTAGCCCTTTCTTTGTTTTCCCTGTATATCTTGCGTGCAAGAGCCATAGCCTCCTTAGAGGAACCCTTTGGAAGCCCTCTGTCTTTTAGCCACTTTAGAAACTCTGCCCTCGCAAGAACGCTGGCGGTTGCCACTGCGAGCTCTTCTTCTCCTTTGTGTATAAAGGAAACTCTACTGTCAAAGGGACTTCTGCTTGAGTATGCATCCACAGAAAATTTACCCTCAGGATACCTTTTGAGAAATTCTTCCAAAAGACCCACATACAGTTCATCGAGGATTCTGTTGAGGTTTTTCTTCCTTTCATAGAGCTCATTTAACTCTTTAGGCTCTACAAGCCTGCATTTAAACTCTCCAAAGGAGCTAAAGACTTCCGCCTTTTTGAGAACCGCCTCATCGCATAGCCTTTTACAATCTTTCATATTAAGGCTCAAAACCTTCTTGTAATACTCTGGCTTTATGACCGCACAGCACAGCACAAGAGGACCAAACACATCTCCTTTCCCAGACTCATCGCATCCTACAGACACATTCTTTGAAGGGTCAAGAGAGGAAAGTATCAGGTCCTTTACCTCTTTAGCCCTTTTACCCTGAATAAGAAGCGTGCCAGAGAAATAGAGCGTTGCATGGTTAGAGCCATCCGTTAAATACCAAACCACATAGTCCTTTGGCAGACCTTTAAAGCCCAACTCCTCCAAAAGAGCCCTTACCCTATCCCAGTCCTCCTTCTCAAGCCTCAATGTCAGATTACTCATAACAAAAACATCTCTACGAA
>JBBKAW010000032.1:6981-8414 GCA_037722135.1 Aquificaceae bacterium | reverse complement strand
AAAAAAGGGGAGTTTTCTATTACAATGTTAGTGAGGGGAGCTATGGATAAATACAGGTATAGGGTTTTGTTGGCACTTGGGGGTCTTTTTCATGATGTTGGCAAGCTGTTAGACAGAGCGGGGGAAAAGGCAGAAGGTAAGGAAGATTTTGGCTACGCTCATGCGGAGCTGTCTTATAAGTTCATAGAGAGGGTATTAAAAAACAAGCTAAGCCCAAAGGATTACCAAATGGTGCTTGACTCTGCCTTTCATCACAAGCCCAAGAACCAAGAGCAAAAGCTATACCAAAAAGCGGACATATACTCAAGCAAAGAAAGAAGTCAAGAACAAGAAGACATATCCGATAAAGCCATAAAAAGGCTAAGACCTATCTTTTTGGGTCTTAAGGTTGACTTTTTTAACTCACAGTTAGACAAAGACTACTACATAGAACTCAATAAACTTGAGCTAACCAAAAACGTGCTATTTCCAAGGGATGGGACTCCTAAAGAATCAGACAAGCTGTATCAAGACCTCTATACATCTTTTGAAAATGAGCTAAATAAGGTAGACTTTTCCGACCTTCACAAGGCTTTTCTAAAGGTTTATCATCTCTTTTACAAATACTGTTGGTGCGTCCCTGCGTCTACCTATGACAGAGAAAGAGGCACAAAACACTATCCTGATATTTCCCTTTTTGACCACTCAAGGATGGTCTCCGCCATAGCCTGTGCACTTTCCACAAATAAGGAAAGGTTTTTGTTAGTGGATGGTGATATAAGTGGAATTCAAGAGTTTCTCTTTTCTCTTACCAACATAAAAGGTGTGGCAAAGAGGTTAAGGGGTAGGAGCTTTTTCCTTTCGGTGCTTCCTCATCTTGTGGCAAGGGCATTGCTAAAAGAATTGGAATATCCACTGTGTAATCTTATATACGCAGGTGGAGGGAAGTTTTTGGCACTTTTTGGCTACGAGGAGGGCATAGAAGACAAGCTAAGGAGTTTTGCCAAGAGGGTAGAAGAGGCTCTTATAAGGGAGTTTGGTGGTAAGCTGGGCTTTGTGCTTTCTTGGATTGATACAGACAAGGAGGGTCTTAGTGGTGAGGGCTTTAGAGAAACCATGAAAAGGCTACACGAGAAGGTAAGCCTGCAAAAGAAGAGAAAGTTTAGCCTAACTATGGAAGTTTTTGAAGAGCTTGCTTATGGGAAGGGGGATGGTATGTGTCCCTCTTGCATGTGGGGAATGGTAGAAGAAGGAAAGGAAGTCTGTAAGTGGTGCGAGGTCTTTTTTGAGCTTGGCAACGCTCTCACTAAGGCTAAGTATATAGCCTTTGATACGCATGTGCGGTTAAATAGATGGGGTTTTTACCTTGAGGGTGTAGGGGGTGTTTATCTGTTAGAGCAAGTGGAAGAGAACCTTGAAGAGGTGTATCTCATAAATAACACGGATTTTCTTGA
>JBBKAW010000032.1:4954-6881 GCA_037722135.1 Aquificaceae bacterium | reverse complement strand
AAGTGGAAGAGAACCTTGAAGAGGTGTATCTCATAAATAACACGGATTTTCTTGAGAAGGGAGCGGATGGCTTTTTCTTTTTTGCCAACTATGTTCCAAAGAATGAAGAAGGCTCTACCTTAGACTTTGAAACCCTTGCTGAGAGGGCAAAGGGGGACAAAAAGATAGCCTTTGCAAGGGGTGATGTGGACTTTTTGGGTCTCATATTCCAGTCCATAAAGGAGTATTCTCTCTCAAGGCTTGCCACTTTGAGCAGAAGTCTTGACCTTTTCTTTTCTGGATATCTCAACGAGTTCCTCAAGGGCTCTGACATATATACCCTGTATGCGGGTGGAGATGACTTTTTCTTGATAGGACCTTGGGACCAGCTTGTGGAAAAGATTTTGGAGCTAAAGGAGGACTTTGACCACTATACCGCCTACAATCCATTACTAAACTTCTCTGTGGGTTTTCATATAGATAGACCAGAAGTGCCAGTGCGTTTTGCAGGAGAGTTTGCGGAGGTAGAGGAAAAAAGGGTAAAAGGGGAAAAAACAAAAATAATTTCTAAAGGCAACAAATCCGAGGACCTTCCTCACTTTTCTATACTTAACGAAATCCTTACTCAAGAGGAGTTAAAGGACGGCATTAAAAATTCAAGGGAGCTGGAGCGGTTTATCAAAGAGGGATACATAGGCAGGTCAACCTTTTATCGCATATACACTTTGATGAAATACTTCAGAGAAAACCGTAAGGATAAATGGTGGAAGTTTTATCCACTTTTCTATTACCAGATTCACAGAAACGTGAAAGGGGAAGAGCGTGAAAAGTTTGTGAAAACCCTTATAGAGACAGATAAGGACTATACCCTCAAGAGGAATGCACTTTTTATGGCAAAATATGTGATAATGAAAACAAGGGGTGTGTCAGAAAATGATAGGGAGTAGGGTTATAAAAATTATATGGAGGTTCATACATGAGCCAGAGCATGCATAGAGGAGGTCAAGGGTCTAATAGCTATGTGTCAGAATTCATAAACAAGTTAAAGAGCTTAGGTGGAGATATTTCCAGGCTGGATGACAGAGACATATTTCATCCAGAGGGTTATGCCAGTAAGATAGTGGAAAACTTAGGGCTCAAAGGGGTTCAGCTTAGGAGGTTCTATTCAGAGATAAGAAACATCTACGACAGACTACAAGAGGGCAAGAAAAAGGAAGAGTTAAAGTATTACCTCTACAGACTATATGCCATAACCCAGTATCAGGAAAATAGGGGGGTCATAAAGAGGGATTTTGGAAACCTTGTGCGTTCCATTCTTGACAGCATTGAGAAGAACTTTACCGAAGAGAGCTTACGAAAGGCTTCGGACTTCTTTATGGCAATGGTAGCCTATTCCAAAAAGGAATCATAGGGGGTTAAGCCATGTTTAGGTTTCTGGGCTCTTTTGTCTTTGAGTATGAGCTGAAGGCTCTTACTGGTATTCGCATAGGGGGTTCAAAGGAAAACTTTGACATAGGCGGTCTTGACAATCCTGTGATAAAAACCTACATAAGCATACCAGCCTTTTATCCCTCTGGCAGAGAGCTCCCAAAGGGTGTTCCCTACATACCGGGCTCTTCTCTCAAGGGCAAGATAAGAAGTCTCCTTGAGTGGTCTACTGGAAGGGTGGAGAAGATGATAGAGAAGGCAGGGACAGATATAAAACTTGCTGGTGCTCCATGCGACTGTGGAAGGTGTGAGGTTTGCATCCTCTTTGGGACAGGCAATGCCAAAACCTTAGAAAACCTCAGCTTAAAGGAGCAACCGGGACCACCAAGGCTCATCTTTTGTGATGCATACCCAACGGAGAATACCCTTGACAGGATACAAAAGGAACTGGGTGAGAGTATATACACGGAGATAAAGACGGAAAACCAGATAAACAGGATAAACTCAAGGGCTAATCCCA
>JBBKAW010000032.1:1301-4854 GCA_037722135.1 Aquificaceae bacterium | reverse complement strand
ACGGAGATAAAGACGGAAAACCAGATAAACAGGATAAACTCAAGGGCTAATCCCAGAAAGGTGGAAAGAGTGCCTGCGGGTGCGGTCTTTGTGGGTAGGATAGTCTTTAACTTATACAAAGAAGAGGACAAGAACCTTCTCTCTTTGCTTTTGCAGGGCATGAGGATGTTGGAGTATAACTATCTTGGTGGTTATGGTTCAAGGGGTTCTGGAAGGGTAAAGTTTGAAAAACTAAATGTGGAGTTCAAGTCCAAATCCGCTTACCTTGGCAAGGCTGAGCCTAAGAGGATAGAAGGCAAAAAACTTGAGGAAATAAGGGTAGAAGAGCTTCTTGAGCTATGCTCCTAACGCTTCTTTTTAAACCTCTTGGCTTTCTTAAGTCCTTACCGAACAGTCATACTTTCTTTGGAGCTTTTTGCTGGGGTCTGAGGCTTTTGTATGGAGAAGATAGGCTAAGGAGGTTCTTAGAAGACTACAAGAGCTCTCCACCTGTTATATTTTCCTCTCTCCTTTTCAGAGAAGGAGGAAAGCTATACTTTCCAAAGCCTGCGTCCCTTGGCTTAAAGATAGACCTAAGGAACTTAGATAATAGGGAATTTTCTGCATACAGAAAGTATAAAAAGCTAAAGTCTCTGAGCTTCGTTGCTGAAGAGGTCCTTAGGGACTTTCTTATGGGGAATGCCATAGACTACGAGAAACTTTTCCAAGAAGAGAAGAGTTTTTTTGCAAAGGCTTTGGTCCCTCATGCCAGCATAAATAGGCTCACAAGCACCACCACAGGAGGAGAACTTTTCTTTGAGAGCATATTTGCCACTGGGGAGTTTTGTCTTTTGGTAAAGATAAACCGTTGGGAATTTGAGGAAAAACCAGAGGAGCTTCTGCCTGCCATATATAACCTCTTGCCTTTGGGTGGCAACAAGTCTACTGGCATGGGGCTTTTTAATGTAAGCCTTTTAAAAACTCCAGAGTGGCTTTCACAGTATACGGAAAAGGCAGGGGACTATTTCTATAGCCTCTCGGACTTTTTCTACTCACAGAATATTGACCTGCAGGAAAGCTACTACGAGGTGGAAGTGAAAAGACCTGCGGTGGAAAACTACTTTGGAAGACATGGAAACCTCTTGTGGAAAAAGCCCATGCCTCTTATAAAGGCTGGTGCGGTTATGAAGGTAAGAGACAGCTCAGGCTACTACGGAAAATTGAAACAGATTTCTCACAACCTTTACCACTATGGATATGCCTTTCCTCTATACTTGAGAGGTGGAAAGCCATGTTAAACTTTAGCTTGGAAGTTCTAAGCCCAGTGCATATAGGAAGTGGAGAAAGGATTACCAAGTGGGAGTATACGATAAAAGATAACTTCCTTGAGGTTTATCCCTATCAACACTTGATAGCTCACCTTTTAGAGAAAAATCCCGCTTTCCTTCAAAACCTTAGAATCTTAATGCAAAACAAAGACTTTAGCCTCTCTATGCTAAAGGAGTTAGGGGTTGATGTGGGAAAGCCTCTCTATAGAATTGAGATAGTTGGTTCTCTAAAGACTAATGAGGTGGAGCTATTTATAAAGTCTCTTGGCATGCCTTATATACCCGGCAGTGAGTTAAAGGGTGCTCTAAGGACTGCCTATATGGGTGGTCTTTTGCTGGTGGATAAGGAATTGAGAGAGAGTATAAGGCTCATGCTAAGACAGAAGGTTAACAATAAAGGGGAGCTTGAAAAGTTTGGTTCAAAGGGTAAGGGCTTTGAAGAAAGCTTTTTTAATCCTGTGGGAAATATGGATGCCAAGTATGACCTTTTTAAGGCTATAGCCTTTCCTGACCTGTTTTTTGAGCTAAGAGACCTATGCGTAGAAGTGCCAAAGATGATAGGTTCAGATAAATCGCTTTACGCTTGCGAAGCTATAAAGGTGGGGACAAGGCTGGAGGGTAAACTCCTCATTGAGAGGTCTTTGATTGATAGGATGCTTCGCGTTGAAAAGTTAAATTACAAGCATTTGGACCTCAGTTGGGACAGGCTCAAAGAGCTTTCTAATAGCTTCTATAGTCTTGTTTTGGACTTGGAGATGGAATTTTTCAAGAATATGCCAGAGGTAAGGACACATCTACAAGAAATAAAAAGAAGGATGGAAGAGGGTATCTTGCTACGCATAGGAAAGCACCAGGGTTATCTTAGCACCACCATCATGGCGGTTTTCAAAAAGGAAGACCCTGAGCTTTTTGAAAGGGTTTATGATGCTTCTGTTTCACAAAGTAGAAAAGAAAAGCCAAAGACGAGGAGGATAAGCTCCAAAAACCTCACCTTTGGCTGGGTGCTTATAAAAAGGGTTTAAATCCTTTCCGCTATAGCCCTTGCAAACTCCATAGTTGAGAGTGCTTTGGCTTCTATGCCCATTTTCCTAAAACCGTTGGCTATGTCTGGTGTGCCAAGTTTGTCCTCTATGGCTTTTTTGACAGCCTTGTATATGAGCTCGCTTGCCTCTTTCCATCCAAGATATTCAAGCATCATAGCACCAGAGAGTGTAAGAGATAACGGGTTTGCAATGCCCTTGCCTGCAATATCGTAGGCGGTTCCATGCGTGCTTTCAAAAAGTGCATAGCCGTCGCCTATGTTCCCACTGGGGACAAAGCCAGGTCCACCCACCAAAGCGGACGCAAGGTCAGAGATATAGTCTCCGTTTAGGTTCTGTGTGATTATAACATCGTAGGCTTCTGGCTTTAGGACCAACTGCATAAGCATCTGGTCTGTTATAACCTTTACCAATAGGACTTGACCATCCTTTGGCTCTCCTTCTGTTATTACCCTTCCTTCAAACTCTGGCTCCTTTGCCACCTCAAAAGCCCAGTTCATAAAGGCACCTTCTGTAGCCTTCATTATATTGCCCTTACCCACCACCGCTACCACCTTCTTGTTGTTTTCAAGAGCCCACCTTAGAGCCTTTCTCACATGCCTTTTTGTTTTGAATTCGCTCATAGGCTTTACTGTTATTCCACAGTCCTCAGGCAGAGCATATTCAGAAACACCCATCTCCTTTATGAAAAACTCCCTAACCTTTTGTGTATTCTCCGCCTTTGGCATGTATTCTATGCTCATATAAACATCGTCAGAGTTCTCTCTAAAGATTGCCACGTTAACCCTTTCTGGGTTAGGAACGGGTGCGGGTTGCCCAAGCCAGTAAACTGGTCTTATAGCGGAGTAAAAGTCCATAGATTGACGTAGGACCGCATTAAGGGACTTTCCACCCTTGCCTACTGGCGTGCCAAGAGGTCCTTTTATGGAAACTATAGCTTGTTTGAGTATCTCAAGGGTCTCCTCTGGCATGCGTTTACCCGTTTTTTCTTCCGCCTTGTCTCCTGCCAAAAGCTCCACCCAGTATATCTTCCTGCTTCCACCGTAAGCCTTCTCTACCGCAGTGTTTACCACCTCTATCATGGCGGGAGCTATCTCTGGACCGATGCCATCACCCTCAATGTAGGGGATTATGGGGTTTGCTGGAACTTCAAGGCTCTTGTCCTCTTTTAGCCTTATAAACTGCCCCTCTTGGGGAATCCTTGCC
>JBBKAW010000032.1:0-1201 GCA_037722135.1 Aquificaceae bacterium | reverse complement strand
TGGGGCTTCGCCCCCTTTTTTAATTTATCCTTGAAGCTATCGTGTGCATAACTTAAAATTAACAGCATGGACTGGCTTAGGCTCTCAGTTGACTATGGCGTAATAGGTCTTTTGCTCCTTCTTAGCTTTATCTCTTTTGGTATAGGCATAGAAAGGCTTATGTTTTACAGAAACCTCAAACTTGAGAACTTCAAAAGCAAGCAGGAGCTTGAGCTGGAGCTTACAAAGGGACTTTTCATCATAGCCTCTACCGCCTCCAACGCTCCTTATGTGGGTCTTCTTGGAACGGTGCTTGGCATAATGCTAACCTTTTACACCATAGGTCAAGAGGGCTTTGTGGATACTCAGAAGGTTATGGTGGGTCTGGCTTTGGCTTTGAAGGCTACCGCTGTAGGTCTTTTGGTAGCTATTCCTTCTTCCGTGCTATATAACTACCTCTTGAGGAAGGTGCGTGAAAAACTAACCCTTTGGGAGGTGCAAAATGGAAGAGAAAGAGTTTAGCTCCATGAACGTGATACCTCTTGTGGACATAATGCTGGTGCTCCTTACCATCGTGCTTATTACCGCCACCTTTGTGGTGCAAGGCTCTATACCTGTAAACCTCCCAAAGGCAAGCCAAAAACAGGAAGAGGTTATAAGGAGCCTTGAGATAGTTCTCACAAAGGAGGGTAGGCTCTTCTTTGAGGGCAAAGAAGTAAGCCTCCGAGAGCTTGAGGAGATACTCAAAAACTTAGACCCCTCTATACGCATAAGCATAGCAGGAGACAAGGACGCAAACTTGCAAAGCCTTGTAAGCCTTCTGGAGCTTTTGAAGAAATACCAGTTTGAGAGGGTTTCCATTAGAACGGAGGTAAGATGAACCAGAGACTAAAGGCTTACGGAGTTTCCTTTATACTGCATGCCCTTTTTCTAACAGGCTTTGTATGGCTTTCGCAAACGACTTTTTACAAAGACACAAAGCCTTTGGAAATAGACCTAAGCCTTTTGGAGTTTAGAAAGGAGGAGAGTATACAAGAGCTAAAGACCACTCATCCAAAGACGGAGACTAAGAGCAAGGTGGAAGCCTTTAAAACTCCAAAGGCAACACAGAAGATGTCTACACTACAGGAGATTCCGCAAAAGGCTACCAGTAAACCAGAAGCTACCGAGCTACAGGACCAAAAGACCATGCCAGTAGAGGAGAATACAGAAGAGCCTAAAA
>JBBKAW010000031.1 GCA_037722135.1 Aquificaceae bacterium | reverse complement strand
CCATACTTTTCTTCCAAATACTCCAAATACCTCTCCACGCTTACCCACCTTTTTAGCACCATACCTTGAGTAATAAGCCTAAGGAAGGGCTCTTTGTCCTTTACCAATCCAAGGTCATAAAGGAACTTTTGGAAAAACCTTGCATAAAGAAGGTGCAAGACCGCATGCTCTATACCGCCTATGTATAGGTCTACGGGCATCCAGAACTCCACCCTTTCTGGAGAGAAGGGCTTTTCTGAGTTTTTGGGGTCGCAAAAGCGTAAGAAATACCAGCTTGAGTCAAAGAAGGTATCCATTGTATCCGTCTCTCTTTTTGCAGGTCTTCCACACTTGGGGCAGGTGGTGTTGACAAACTCTGGGACTTTTTCAAGAGGGTTTCCATGACCTGTTATCTCCACCCTTTGAGGTAAAAGCACGGGAAGTTGGTCCTCTGGGACTGGCACTATTCCACAGTGGTCGCAGTAAACTATGGGTATAGGCGTGCCCCAGTATCTCTGTCTTGAAATGTTCCAGTCCCTTAGTCTGTAGGTTATTTTAAAGTCTCCAAGACCCTTTTCCTTAAGCCACTGGGTTATGGCTTTCTTTGCTTCTGTGGACTTCATCCCATTAAACTGTCCAGAGTTTATGAGAATACCCGGCTCTTCGTAGGCTCTGTCCTTTGGAAACTCTCCCTCCGGAGGTTTAACCACATACCTTATGGGTAGTCCATACTTTATGGCAAACTCATAGTCCCTTTGGTCATGAGCTGGCACGCACATTATGGCACCCGTGCCATACTCATAAAGCACATAGTTGGCGGTCCAAACGGGTATCTTCTCTCCCGTAGCAGGGTTTACCGCATAAACTCCAAGAAACACACCCTCCTTTTCTTCCTCTATCCCTCTTTCCCTTGTGGATTTTTGTTTCATGCGCTCCACAAAGCTCTTGACCTCTGAGAAGTTTCCTCTCTTTGCCAATTCAAGGGTAAGAGGATGCTCCGGTGCAAGCACTACAAAGGTAGCACCAAAGACCGTGTCTGGTCTTGTGGTAAAAACCTCTATGGGAATATCATCCACAAAGAATTTAAGGATAGCACCCTCTGACCTTCCTATCCAGTTTCTTTGCTGTGCTATAACCCTTTCTGGCCACTTGCCTTCAAGCTCCTTGAGGTCTTCCAAAAGCCTCTCCGCATAGGCGGTTATATTCAAATACCAAGAGGGCACTTCCCTTCTTACTATGGGTGTGCCACACCTCCAGCATCTCCCCTCTATAACCTGCTCATTGGCAAGCACCGTTTCATCGTTAGGACACCAGTTTACCTCTGCGGACTTCCTGTAGGCTAAGCCATGCTCAAAAAACTTGAGAAAAATCCATTGATTCCAACGATAATACTCAGGGTCGCAGGTGGCTATCTCCCTATCCCAATCGTAGGAAAAGCCAAGGCTCTTTAACTGCCTTTTCATATAGGCTATGTTTTCGTAGGTCCAGTTGGCAGGGTGGACTCCATGCTTTATGGCAGCGTTCTCTGCAGGCAATCCAAAGGCATCCCATCCCATAGGATGAAGCACCGAGTAGCCCTTAAACCTCATAAACCTTGCTATGGCATCTCCTATGGTATAGTTCCTCACATGTCCCATATGTATCCTGCCAGAGGGGTATGGAAACATCTCAAGCACATAGAGTTTCTTGCCCTCTTCCCTTGCTTTGAAAATACCTTGCTCTTCCCAAACTTTTTGCCACTTGGCTTCTATTTCCTGAGGCTTGTAGTCCATATTCATATTATAATTTTTCAAAACCAAAAAGGAGAGTGTCATGGAAGAACAACTTTACGCAGTACCTTTCAGCCTCGTGGGTTTCTTCTTCACCAACAAGCCTATAGAAGAGAGCATAAGAGGAGACCTCAGCCCCGAAGAGTTGGAGAAGCTCCAGGAGATAATAAGTAGGTTTCTCTTCACCGAAGGCGTTCAAGTAGCTCTATATCCTTCAGTGGTGCCACCAGACCAAGCGGAAGAGGCAGTGGAAGAGCTTGAGGATATGATTTTTGGAGAAGAGGAGGAGGAATGACAAAGGCGGTAGTCTGCGGTGCTCTTGGTAGGATGGGTAAAAGCATCCTAAGGCTCTCCCTTGAGTATTCCGACTTTCAGGTAGTTGCAGGAGTGGAGCATCCAGACTGTATAAGGTCTTATGACCTTGGTGAAGCCTCTGGTATAGAAGAGCTAAAGGGTCTTCCTCTCACTTCAAGGCTTGAAGAGGTGCTCGGTCTTTGTGATGTGGTTATAGAATTTTCAGGCAACACCACTGTAGCGGTTTCTCATGGAAAACTTTCCGCCCTTGCAGGAAAGGGTGTGGTAATTGGAACTACTGGCTTTAAGGAGCATGAGCTTGAGGAGCTAAAATCTTACTCAAAGCAAGCTCCCATACTTGTCTCGCCTAACATGAGTTTGGGCGTGAACCTACTTTTTAGGCTTGTGGAAATAGCAAGCAATGTCCTAAAGGGCAGAGGCTTTGATGCGGAGGTGCTTGAAATCCATCACAGATACAAAAAGGATGCACCAAGCGGAACCGCACTAAAACTTGAGGAGATACTCCTAAGGACTATGAACCTACAAAAGAGGGTCCATTGCAGAGACGGAATTGCACCAAGGGAGTTAGAAGAGGTGGGGGTTATGTCCCTTAGGGGTGGAGATGTGGTGGGTGAGCATACCGTCTACTTTTTTGGTTTTGGAGAAAGGCTTGAACTTACCCACAGGGCAAGCTCAAGGGATATATTTGCCAAGGGTGCAATAGAGGCGGCGAGATGGATAAAGGGCAAAAAGCCTGGTTGGTATTCCATGTTTGATGTTTTGGGGCTATGAGCTTTTACGAGACCATAGACCGTATAACTGCGGATGCGGGCATAAGAGTATGGGCTAAAAGCCTTGAGGAGCTTCTATGCAAAAGCATACTGGCAACCTTTAACGAAATAACGCCTATAGAGTCCATACCACCAACAGAAGAAAAGGTCATAGAGGTAAATTCAGAGCTTCCCTTCTTGCTTGCAGACCTAATAAACGAAGCTATCGTCCTGCATGAAGCGGAGCTGTTTGTAGCTTCAAAATGCGAACCATTGGAGGTCAGGGAAGACTATGCAAGGTTAAAACTCATTGGAGATAGGTTTGACCCACAGAAAAACGAGCCAAAGCTGGTAATAAAGGCGGCTACTTACCACGACCTTAAGGTAGAAAAGCAAGGAGACCTCTGGATAGCGGAGGTTATATTTGATATATGATGAGGCTCGGTGTAAACATAGACCATGTGGCAACCCTTAGGCAGGCAAGGAAAACCTTTGAGCCAAGCCCTCTTTTTGCAGCTTTGATTGCCCAGCAAGCAGGAGCACACCAGATTACCCTTCACCTAAGAGAGGACAGAAGGCATATACAAGAAGAAGACCTGGAGCTTATAAAAAAGGCAGTGCATGTGCCAGTAAACCTTGAAATGGCACCAACGGAGGAGATGAAGACTATAGCTCTAAGGGTTAAACCCAACAGAATAACCCTTGTCCCAGAAAGGAGAGAAGAGATAACCACAGAAGGTGGTTTAAACGTGCTGGCTATGAAGGAATATCTGAAGGAATACCTAAAAGACCTCAAGGAAGCTGGAATAGAGGTTTCCCTTTTCATAGAACCAGAAGAGCCCCAAGTATATGCAAGTAAGGAAGTGGGGGCTGATGCTGTGGAACTTCACACCGGAAGGTATGCGAACCTTTTCAACTCACACAAAATTGAGGAAGCAAAGAAAGAAATACAAAGACTAAAAGAAGCTGGTCTAAAGGCAAGGTCTCTGGGTCTAAGGGTTTACGCAGGACATGGTCTTACATACAAAAACACTTCTTTACTTGTAGAAGCTTTGAGGGATGTGGTAGAAGAGCTAAACGTGGGTCATTCTATAATCTCCAACGCACTTCTATGGGGTATGGAAAGGGCTGTCAAGGAGTTCTTGCAACTACTTAGGGATTAGCTATATTTATACATTGTTATGGCGAAGAAGGAAGAGCTAAGAGAAGAATACCTTGAGGAACAAGTGGAGGAGTTAAGAAAAGATTTGTTTAAGCTCTTTGAGGTCTTGTTGCCACCAAAGGAGGTAAGGAGGGAGGTGATGAAGAATCTATACACCATTGAGCTTTCCTTTTGGAAGATAATCAAGACCATAGTAGACTACGAAGTGCAGAGGCTTGAAAGCAGAGTGGAAGGAAGGGAGAAAAAGGAAAGGGTGAAAAGAATAGAGGTGGAGTAAAATATATTCGTGCTTAGAGATATTGGTCTTATATTCCTTGCTTTTAGGGTTTTGCTTTTTGCCTTCTTTCTTGGGCTATCTATAGATAAGTCCCCGTGGGAGAAAGCTGTCATAATTATACCTGCCAGTGTTTACCTATCCCTTAGTATATATAATTTTCTCTATCCAGGCAAACTAAGGCTGTTTAAAAACTACGGAGACCTTTTTTTCCTACCTTTGCTTGTCTTTCTCTCCGGTCATAAAGAGGCGTTGCTTGCACTTACTGCACCAATAGCTATCTACACGAGCAGAAACGCTCTTAGGGGTATACTCTTCCTCTGGTTTTTTGTAGGTTTAGCCTTTTATTACTATGGTGTTTGGGGATTTGTGCTTTTACCAGTTTCTCTCGCCCTTTTTATGGCATCCTTACATCCAGACCTTGTGGAGGCTTTAAGGAAGGAAAGGTTCTACATAAGAAACTTAAGAAAGTCCTATTCCAAATTAACTGGTGAATATGCCAGATTAGAAAAGCGTTCTCAAAATGCGGACGGACTGCTTCTTGACCTGCTTGTCCAGAGCAAAGACATTTACGAGTATCTAAGAAATGTAAAAGATGCCTTTGAGTTGAAAATGGTAAGCATAACGCCTTCCAAAGGGGATTACATGAAAGAGCCAGTGGTTGACATGGATAGTCAACGCTATTGCGTTCCTGTAAGGCTTGAAAGGGGAGAGGTCAATGTGTGCTTTCATGTAAATAACCCTATGCAACTTTATGATAAGGGGCTACTTAAAACCCTTGAAAGGGCAGGAAAGCTTATAAATTTATACATAGAAGGTCTTGAAGAAAGACCTCAGGCAAAAGTTATAGCGGTGTGAGGTGATAACATGGAGGTTTTAGAGGAAAAGGAAGAGGTTCTTGACCTTACAGGGCTCATGTGCCCTTTGCCTGTGGTGATGACCTCGGAAAAAATGAGGAAACTAAAGGAAGGTCAAAAACTCGTGGTTATATCCACAGACCCAGGCTTTGAGAGGGATATACTAAGCTGGTGTGGTCAAACGGGTAATGAGCTTGTAAGTCTCAAGAAGGAAGATGGCAAAGTGGTTGCAGTGCTGAGGAAAGGCTCTCAAGCCATAGAACCCTCTCTATGGTATTGGATCAAGTTTCACTCTCTGGGGGTCAAGCTCCATGTAAGGCATATCCTCATGAGCTTAAACCCTTTTATCAAAAAACCTGACCACTTTATAACCTTTACCGCCATATCGGAAGGCACAAGGGCGGAGAAGTTTTTAGGTGGCAGAGCCAAGCTCATACCCATACCCGATGAGATTGACCCAAGATGCGGTGTGGTGCTTGCGGTGCATGGCTACAAGGAGGCAAAGGAGATATACGACCAACTACAAAAAGAGGGCTTTGGTGTAGAGGCTATATACAAGAAGGAAGGTAAGGAATACAGGAGGGTCTATCCATAGGAGTTTTGGAAAGGATAGTTGAGAACAAGAAGACTGAGATAAGGAAGGACGCAGACTATATAAAGGCTTTGGAGGAAAGGGCAAGCCTTAGGGACTCCTTCTTTTCCTTTGAGAAGGCTCTTTGCTCCTGTAGGACAAGGATTATAGCAGAGGTCAAAAGGGCTTCGCCTTCCGAGGGCAGAATAAAAGACATATCCGCAGGGGAGCAAGCCAAACTCTATGAAAAAGCAGGCGCGGTAGCCATATCTGTGCTTACAGATAAGAAGTTCTTTAACGGCTCTCTTGAGGACTTGTATGAGGTAAGACAGAGGGTAAGCCTTCCCTTGCTTAGAAAGGACTTTATCCTTGACCCTGTGCAAGTTCTTGAAGCAAAGGCTTATGGTGCGGATATAGTGCTTCTAATAGTTAGGATTTTAGAGGATGGACTACTGAGAGACCTTCTGGATTACGCCAAAGAGCTTGGTCTTTCTCCTCTTGTAGAGGTCTTTAGCCTTGAGGAAGCGGAAAGGGCTCTAAAAGCTGGTGCTTACATAATAGGCATAAACAACAGAGACCTTGACACCCTTAAGGTAGACATAAGTCTTTCTGAAAGACTTGCACCAAAGATAAAGGAGATGGGAGCAAGGTTTGTGATAGCGGAGAGCGGTATAGAAAACCGTGAGCAGGTTCTAAGGCTTGAGAACGCAGGAGTTGATGCTTTTCTTGTGGGGACGAGCCTTATGAAAAGCCAAGACCCTGTAAAAAAACTGAGAGAATTAATGGGTTATAATTTCTAAAAGGAGGTAGTCCCGTGAAAAACACCCTTGACCTAAACCTCATGGAAGAACTATCAAACCTTGAATACTTTATTGTCAAAGCTCCAGTCAATACTCAAGAATTTTGGAAGGAATGGCAGGAAAAGTATTCAAGAGCCTTTGTGTCAAGAATTGCAGTAAAGAAGCTCTTAAGGACAAGAAAACTGAGCTACGAAGATATAAAAAGATACAAGGCACTCCTTGAGGTTTACGAGGATATAGTCTTTTACCTTGAGAACATCAAAAGACTTGCTTTGAATTTGAGAGGCATCTTTGAAACAAACGAAAACCCTGAGTTTGATGACGAGGATATAGACTTTGACTTTTAGGAGGTAGTCCATGCCCTTTAGAAAAAAAACGCTCAGAGATGTGGAGCTAAAGGGTAAAAGGGTTTTAGTAAGGGTAGACTTTAATGTGCCTATGGACGAGCTTGGAAACATAGAAGATGATACGAGAATAAGGGCAAGCCTGCCAACCATTGAGTATCTGCTGGACGCAAAAGCGAAGATAATTCTTATGTCTCATCTTGGAAGACCAAAGGGAAGAGATGAAAAGTTTAGCCTTGCACCCGTGGCAAAGAGGCTCTCAAGATATCTTAACCGAGATGTTAAACTCCTTCCTGACTGTGTGGGTGAGGAGGTGGAAAAAGAGGTTATGAGAATGCAGGAGGGGGATGTGGTGCTTTTGGAAAACTTGAGGTTTCACGAAGGAGAAAGTAAAGGGCATGAGGAGTTTGCCAAAAGTCTGGCAAAACTTGGAGAGGTCTATGTGAGCGACGCCTTTGGCACATGCCACAGAAAGCATGCTTCTGTATACCTTGTTCCACAGATTCTAAAACCTGCAGTAATGGGCTTTTTACTTGAAAAGGAGATAAGCTACTTTGAGAAGGCTATGGTAAACCCACAAAGACCCGTGGTTGCCATAATAGGGGGTGCAAAGGTCTCCTCCAAGCTGGGAATTATAAAGAACCTTCTCAAAAGGGTGGACAAGCTCTTTATAGGTGGTGCTATGGCTTTTACCTTTATAAAGGCTATGGGCTACAAGGTGGGGAACTCTCTTGTGGAGGACGAACTCATACCAACCGCAAAGGACATTTTAGAGGTTGCTCAAAAGCTGGATGTGAGGCTCTATCTTCCTGTAGATTTTGTGATAGGAAGAGAGGTTTCAGACAATACACCCACAAGGGTAGTCCCATGGCAAGAAATACCAGAGGGTTGGATGGGTCTTGACATAGGTCCCGTTTCTGTAGGTCTTTTGAGGGAGATAGTGTCGGACGCTCAGACCATAGTGTGGAACGGACCCATGGGTGTGTTTGAGCTTGATAGGTTCAAAGATGGCACCTATGAGACCGCAAAACTCCTTGCCCAATCTCCTGCTCTTACCATCGCAGGCGGGGGAGATACAGACCATGCCATACACAGAGCTGGAGTGTATAACGCCATAGACTTTGTCTCCACAGGTGGTGGTGCCTTTTTGGAGCTCTTAGAGGGCAACAGCCTTCCTTGTATAGAAGTGTTGGACGATGCGTGAGCTTGAGATTTTCCTAAGAGTCGCAAAAGAGGCAAGCCTTCTGGGAGGACAAGTCCTAAAGGAGTTTTACAGAAAAGAAGACAACCTTGTAATGGAAAAGGGGGAAAAGGACATATACAGCCTTGCGGACAAGCTATCGGAAGAAAGGATTAGAGAACACATACAAAAACACTTACCAGACCACAAGATAGTAGGAGAAGAAGAGGGAGGCTCTGCGGACGGTGAATATGTGTGGTATATAGACCCTCTTGATGGGACAAAGAACTACATAGCAGGCTTTCCAATTTTCGGAACTTCCGTGGGGCTTTTATACAGAGGAGAGCCTATTGTAGGAGCGGTATACTTACCTGCCTTTGACAGCCTCTACTGGGCTCTAAAGGGGGGTGGTGCCTTCAAAAATGGAAAGCCTATAAGGATTAGGCAGAAGGCTAAGCTCAAGCAGTGCTATGTTGCCTATGGTTATCCCTCAAGGGCAAAAAGGAACTTGAATTCTTATTGGAACATATTCAGAGAGGTCTTTGACAAGGTAGGTGCGATGAGAAGACCCGGCGCCGCAGCGGTAGACCTTTGCTTTCTTGCAGAGGGTGTCTTTGATGGGCTGTTAGAGTTTGAGCTAAACCCATGGGATGTGGTTGCCGGCTCTCTTATAGCCAAAGAGGCAGGTGCCAAAGTGGCACTAACCAAAGGCTTCTCTATGGGAACGGATGTTTATGCGGGGAACGACCTATGCTTTCCCTTTATACAGGAAGTGCTTAAATTAAACCTTGAGGAGTTTCATGAGCTTAGCCTATAAGTATAGACCACACTATACGGTAGAGGACTATCTTAGATGGCAAGGGGACTGGGAGTTAATAGAGGGCATTCCCTATGCCATGGCTTCGCCAAGACCTATAAACCAATACCTTCTTAACGAACTTGGTGCTTTTTTAAGAAATGTTTTTTTGCAGGAAGAATGTAGCATTTGCAAAGTTTACGTGGAGCTTGACTGGTATGTATCCTTTGACACGGTCATAAGACCAGAC
>JBBKAW010000030.1 GCA_037722135.1 Aquificaceae bacterium | reverse complement strand
TCCTTGACTCTTCTGGGTATAGTTTGAAAAACTCCTCTGCGGTTAGCTTTGTTTTGACCTGCATAAGCTTAAATCTATTACACTACCACCTGCTTGGCAAAAATTATCTGAGGTATTTTTCTTAGTTCTTGCATAACCTCCTCTGGGATAGGGTCGTCAAGATTAAGTATGCCCAAGGCGATGCCACCTTTCTTTTCTCTTCCAAGCCTAAAGCCTGCTATATTTACGCCTGCATTACCTAATATACTACCTATCTTTCCTATAACTCCTGGGACATCTCTGTTTTCAAAAACAAGCATTATACCCTCTGGTTCTACATCCACACGGTAGCGGTCTATTTGGAATATCCTTAGTATATGCCCCTCAAGCACTGAGCCTGCTACCGTTCTTTCTGTGCTGTCTCCTCTTGCTATTACCTTTATATAATGCTTGTAATCCTCGCTCTCTTCTGAGGTAAGCTCCTCTACCTTTATGCCTCTATCTCTTGCCACGTAGCTGGCGTTTATTATGTTTACTGGAAAGTCTACCGTTTCTTTTAGTATTCCCATCAAGACCGCAGAGGCTATTGGATGAAAGTGTTGTGCTATGTCTCCACGCACTTCTATATGCACCTCCCTTATGCCCTCTTCCGCCCATTGGACCAAGAACCTGCCCATTCTTTCCGCAAGGTCAAGGTGTGGCTTTATCAAGGTTAGAACCGAAAGGTCTGGGAAGGGTGCGTTTACCACATACTCTACTGTTTGACCTCTTAGAGCTTTTATAACTTGCTGGGCAATTATTACTGCAACGTTTTCTTGAGATTCGTAAGTGTTTGCACCTATGTGAGGGGAAAGGGAAACGTTGGGAAACTTGGATATTTTTTCTATAAACTCCTTTGGTGGAGGTTCTACAGAGAAAACATCAAGACCTACGCCCGATAGCTTACCGCTTTCCAAAGCCCATATGAGGTCCTCGTCTTTTACTATTCCACCTCTTGCACAGTTTATAAGAACCGCACCGTCTTTCATAATTTCAAACTCTTTCCTTGTTATCATGTTTCTTGTCTCGTGGGTCAAGGGTGCGTGGATAGTTAGGATATCTATTTGACGAAGCATGTCGTGTAGGTTGTCAAAGAGCTTTACGCCCAGCCTGTCCGCCTTTTCTCTTGGAATGTATGGGTCGTAGGCATAAACGGTCATGCCAAAGGCTTTTGCCCTTATGGCAACTTGTGAGCCTATGTTTCCAAGACCAATTATGCCAAGAGTCTTTCCGTATAGCTCTGTTCCCATAAACTTCTTTCTGTCCCACCTGCCCTCTACCATACTGTTATGTGCCATGTGTGCGTTTCTTATAACGTTTAACATATGAGCGAGGGTTAGCTCCGTTGCTCCTATGGTGTTGGCACCAGGGGTGTTTATAACCAATATGCCTCTCATGGAGGCAGACTCTATATCCACGTTATCCACACCTACACCAGCCCTGCCGATGACCTTTAGATTTTTAGCCCTTTCTATTAACTCGCCTGTGACTGGGGTTCTGCTTCTGGTTATAATGCAGTGATAGTTTTCCACAACCTCAAGTAGCTCCTCGTAGGATATGTCTGGCTCGTAGTCCACCTCAAAGTCTGGCTCACGCCTAAGAAGCTCAATACCCTTTTCCGAGATGGGGTCAGTGATTAGAATTTTATGCATCTTAAACCTCCAGAAGGCTAAAGTATAAACTAAGTGCCAAACTCCCAAGAGGATAGATATTTTACCTGCTCTGGTGTTAGTTGGTCTATCTCCACCCCCATGCTCCTTAACTTCAAAGAAGCCACCTCTTTGTCTATCTCTTCTGGCACTCTGTAGACGTCTTTTTTGAGGTCTTGGTGGTTTCTGAGGATATACTCCGCAGAGAGGGCTTGGTTAGCAAAGCTCATATCCATCACGGAAGCAGGATGACCTTCCGCACTGGCAAGGTTTACAAGCCTTCCTTGTGCCAAAAGATAGAGTCTTCTACCATCCCTGAGCCTATACTCCTCAACGAAAGGTCTTATCTCTCTTTTACTCACACTTAACCTTTCGAGAGCCTCTATGTCTATCTCCACGTTGAAGTGTCCAGCGTTGGAGATAATGGCACCGTCTTTCATCCTCTCAAAATGCTCCTCTCTTATTACAGAGGTATTGCCTGTAACCGTCACGAAAAAGTCCCCCAGTTTGCAGGCTTCTCTCATGGGCATAACCAAGAAGCCGTCCATCTTTGCCTCAAGTGCCTTTATGGGGTCTACCTCGCAGACTATAACCGTTGCTCCCATACCTCTTGCCCTTTGGGCTACACCTTTGCCACACCATCCGTAGCCTGCAACCACAAAGTAAGAACCTGCTATAAGTCTGTTGGTAGCCCTCATTATGGCATCTATGGTGGACTGCCCTGTGCCATACCGGTTGTCAAACATATGCTTTGTATAAGCATCGTTTACCGCTATTACGGGAAACTGCAAAACTCCCTGCTGAGCCATAGCCCTTAGTCTTATAACTCCTGTGGTGGTCTCTTCCATTCCTCCGTAAACTCTTTTTGCAAGCTCGGGAAACTCCTTATGAAGCGTGGATATAAGGTCCGCACCATCGTCTATCACTATGTGTGGTTCCCTTTTTATGACCTCTCTTAGGTGCATATAGTAGGTGTCTGTGTCTTCGCCCTTTATGGCAAAAACTGGAATGTCGTAGTATTTTACCAATGCGGATGCGGTGTCATCTTGGGTAGAAAGGGGGTTTGAGGCTGTCAAAAAGACCTCTGCACCACCTTCTTTTAGAGTTATCATAAGGTTTGCAGTCTCTGTGGTAACGTGAAGGCACGCAGATATGCGTATACCCTTAAAGGGTTTTTCTTTGGAAAACCTCTCCCTTATGCTTCTAAGCACTGGCATATCCCTTTCTGCCCATTCAATCCTCTTTTTGCCAAGCTCCGCAAGGCTTAGGTCTTTTACATGGTAATCCATCTTACTCCTCCAAACTTAATATTTTTTGCTATCCTTAAAAGCTTTAAAAACCCTTCCTCTCCCTGCCTTCTTCTCTTTGCATACGCTAAACTCATGCACTCAAAGGAGGTCCTATCCTTACTAGACCGAGCTCCGTTATCTCCATGTAGTGCGTTCTTGTGTCATGACCGCACATCCTACATCCATCTATACGAAAGAGCCTAACCATCTCACCTATAGGCTTTTTGTAGAGCCTTGATTGTGCCTGCGTAAAAATTATGTCCTTAGATAGCACCATAGAGCAGTCCACTATGTGGCTTATGGCGTAGCCACCTGCAGCTTCTGCGGTAAGCTCCTCATGTCCGCTTCTTTTTTGAGAGATAAAAAGAGCGGTCTGATACCACTTTTTCATAAAGTTGAAGAGTTGACGCACCACAATTCTTGCTTGCATTTCACGGGCTTCATAAAGTCCAGTTATTGAGTCTATAACCGTGTGTCTTACCTTGTAAGTCTTTATTACATGTGCCAGTGTGGCAAGAAGGTCTGGTATGTTTTCCCTTAGCCTTCCGTGGCTTGCAGCGTCTATTAGGATTATGCGGTCTTGAATGCTTTCAAAGTCTATTCCCATGGCTTTTGCCCTTTCCCTTATACCTGTAATGGTAAAGTGTGCGGGAGACTCTACAGTTATAAAGGCAACAGGCTCTCCTCTGCTTGCCTGCATCACCGTATACTGCTCAGCCATAAGGCTTTTACCCGTATCAGAAACTCCCGTTATATTGGTGACCGAGTAGGCAGGAATGCCACCAAGGGGTTTTCTCACTGGCTTACCCTCTTGTATGTCCGATGTGAAGAAAAGTTCATCAAGACCCTCAACACCTGTAGGCACTCCATATAGCTTTGGAGCTTTTCTTATTGCCTCTTGTGCGGTCCATATGCTTTCTTCTACGACCTCTGGCTTTTTCTCTTCCATGGTAGTAAATTTTAACACTATGAAGTACTACATAAAAACTTTTGGATGCCAAATGAATTTTAACGATTCGGAAAGGCTAAGAGGTATACTGCAGAGTATGGGCTACGAACCTGCGGAAAGTTGGGAGCATGCGGACATAATTCTCATTAACACCTGCACTATAAGGGAAAAGCCAGACCAAAAAGTCTACTCTCACCTTGGGGAATATAAGAAGATAAAGGAGAAAAATCCTAATGCTCTAATAGGAGTCTGTGGATGCCTTGCCCAGAGGATGGGAGAAGAGTTGGTGCAAAAAGCTCCCGTTATAGACATAATGTTTTCCAGCTTTAATATGCACCAGTTACCAGAGTTAATCCAGCAGGCTCAGGCAGGATATAAGGCTATAGCCATCCTTGAAAACCCACCAGAGGACGAAGACAAGTTATGGGAATATCCTACGGTAAGGGACAACCAGTTTTGTGCCTATGTGACGGTTATGAAGGGCTGTGATAAAAACTGCACCTACTGTGTGGTGCCAAAAACAAGAGGTAGACAAAGGTCAAGAAGTCTTGAAAGCATACTATCGGAGGTCAAAAGCCTTGTGTTAGATGGTGTAAGGGAAATACATTTGCTTGGTCAGAACGTAACCGCATGGGGACAGGACCTTGGTATTCCCTTTGAAGAATTACTTTACAGAGTTGCGGAAATTCCCGGCGTGGAAAGAATTAGGTTTACCACAGGACATCCCAAAGACCTAACGGAGGGTATAGCAAAAGCCATGGGAGAGATACCTCAAGTTTGTGAACATATACACCTACCTGTGCAAGCAGGCTCTACAAGGATACTTAAGCTCATGGGCAGGGGCTATACAAAGGAGGAATATCTTGAAAAGGTCCAAATGCTGAGAGAATATGTGAAGGGCATTACCTTCTCCACAGACATAATTGTAGGCTTTCCCACAGAAACAGAAGAGGACTTTGAGGATACCTTGGATATTTTAGAAAAGGTGAGGTTTGAGCAGGTTTTCTCCTTTAAATACTCGCCAAGACCAGACACACCAGCTTACAGCATGGAGGGGCAGATTCCTGATGAGATTAAAACCCAAAGGATGTCAAGACTTCTTGAATTGCAAAAGAGGATACTATCAGAGATAGCCAAGTCCTACGAGGGGACGGAGCAAGAGGTCTTGATAGAGAGCTACGAAGATGGAAAGCTCACAGGCAGAACAAGGACAAACCGCTGGGCTACCCTAAAGGGAGATAGTAGCCTTCTTGGAAAGTTGGTAAAGGTAAAGGTGCTAAGCTCAAAGCCCTTCAATATGGAGTGCGAAGTCATAGAGGTAATAGGATAAGCGTTTCATATTGCTACCTATAGGGAGAGGAGTAAATTTATAAGTGGAGGCTTGCCATGATTGAGATGGTGGTGCATGGAGTCACCCTTGACCCAGTGTCTCAGATGCCTATAGTGGTGCTTAGAGCAAAGGATAACGAGGAGGTATTATTACCCATATGGATTGGTATCTTTGAGGCGGACAGCATAGTGCGTCAACTTCAAAATATAGAACCTCCAAGACCTATGACCTACGAGCTTATGAAAAGCATCATAGAAAACATGGGAGCGAGGCTTGAAAAAGTAGTCATAAGTGACCTTAGAGACAGCACTTACTATGCGGAGCTCCATATATTGCAAGGTAATAACCTTATAGTAATAGACTCAAGACCGAGCGATGCCATAAACCTTGCTTTGAGGTTTGACGCTCCTGTATTTGTGGAAGAAGAGGTGCTTGAAAAGTCCAAAGTGCCAAAACCAGAAGAGGATGAGGAAAAGGAAAAGTTAAGAGAGTGGCTTGAAAACATAAAGCCAGAAGATTTTGAAAAGGGGTTAAGTTGATATAGCCTTTTTGAGACATTCAAACATGAGCTCCTTTGGAGGGCTACCTACATCTATCACGGGTTCTACAGCTACAAGGTCTTCCCTTTTGAGGTTTTCATAAAGAAGCCTATAAACCCTTTCCAAACCCTCTTGAAAACTTAGTCCTTCTTTGAAAATATACAATTCCAAATCTTCTCTGTAGCCTATAAGGTCGTAGTCCTGTGGGTTTTTTATCTCTTCGTCAAAGCCTATGGCATAAGCCATACCATATTCTATGGCTAACTTTGCGGGTGCGTATTCAGAAGCATAGCACTCCATGTCCACTGGGTTCAAGGGTTTGTCCTCTGGTAGAGCAACCACATATACCGCAGAAACATGGTTTTTGCTACCCTTCTCGTAGTATCCTAACAGTTCTATATAATACACCCAAGACCTCATATTCTACCTAAAAGATAGTTCCAAAGGAAAAGGATGGGCGGGAATATAGCCTTGCCTATCACTCCAGTAAAGAGGAGAAGTGCTATTATTAGAAAGCCATACATCTCAAACCTATAGAAAAGCTCCCAGTATTTTACAGAAAAGAAGCTCATAAGTGCCCTGCTTCCGTCAAGGGGTGGTATGGGTATGGCGTTGAAAAAGGCAAGAACTAAGTTTATGAGGACCGCGGTTGCAGAGAATAGGGCAAGGGGTATAAGCACAGCATCGCTTAGAAAGTTTAAGTAGCCTTGCATTATGGCTCTGTAAAGAAGGGCAAAAACCAAAGCAAGCCATATGTTCATCACTATACCCGCTATGGAAACAAAAAAAGTTCCCACTCTAAGGTCTCTAAATCTAAGGGGGTTTATGGGCACAGGCTTTGCCCAGCCAAAGAGTATGGGAGAGCCTATCAATATTAGCATGCCGGGTAGTATTATTGTTCCAAGCAAGTCTATATGAGGTATTGGATTTATAGTAAGCCTACCATACTCCTTGGCAGTTGGGTCTCCCATCTTATAGGCAACCCATCCATGAGCGTATTCGTGAAGTATCACCGCCATCATAAGGGCTGGTATGGATACAATTGCCATCTGCAGGTCCATTAGTATTTCCTCTCCGCAGGTTGGTGATAGATTATTTTTACGTCTATATATTCTATCTTCAGTTTATCACCTTCTTGCCACACCAACGTATGCTTTAGGAAGTTTTCATCGTCCCTTTCTGGATAATCCTCTCTGTAGTGTCCACCCCTTGATTCTCTTCTATGAAGGGCACAGTAGGCGACCGCTCTTGCAAGGTGTAGCATGTTTCTTAGCTCAAGCACCTCTATAAGGTTTGTGTTAAAGACCTTGCTTTTGTCCACCACTGGAATGTTCTCCCAACGCTCTAAAAGTTCAGAAAGCTCCTCGTAAGCACTTTGTAGGGACTTCTCATCCCTGAATATACCCATCTTTTCCCAAGTTATCTCCCCCATCCTTTTCCTTATGTCCGCAAGTTTTTCATAGCCTTCTCTTTTCATAAGACCCTCTATAAGCTCTTTACCCTTAGCCTTTTCTCCCTCCGAAAGCTCAAGAAAATCCACCTGTTTGGCGTATTCCCTTGCGGATATGCCACAGAACTTTCCAAAGACCAGAAGTTCTATAAGGGAGTTTCCTCCAAGCCTGTTGGCACCATGCACGGACACGCAGGCACACTCACCTACTGCATAAAGTCCTTCAAGTGGTGTGGCGGAGGTCATGTAGTTTTCCACATGCACGCCACCCATGCAGTAGTGGGCAGAGGGTCTTATGGGCACGGGGTCATAAACAGGGTCTACACCTTCAAAATCTATGGCAAGCTGACGCACCTGAGGTAGTCTTTCCTTTATTTTTTCTTCTCCGAGGTGTCTTAGGTCCAAAAGCACATAGGCAGACGTGCCTTCTCCAAAACCTCTTCCTTCTCTTATTTCATACTCTATGGACCTTGAGACCAAATCTCTGGGTGCAAGCTCCATCTTCTGGGGTGCATACCTTGCCATAAAACGCTCACCAAACTTGTTTATTAAATAGCCACCCTCTCCTCTACAGGCTTCTGAAAGCAGTATGCCAGTTTTGGCAAGACCTGTGGGATGAAACTGGATAAACTCTATATCCTTTAGGGGGAGACCATTAAGAAGGGCTACCGCCACACCATCGCCTGTGTTTCCTATGGCGTTGGTGCTTCTTTGCCAGTATATGCGTGCAAAACCGCCGGTTGCAAGGACTACCGCCTTAGCCTTTAGGTTTACCACCTCTCCGTTTTTTATATCGTATAGGGACACACCCTTGACCCTCTGTCCGTCGTGGATAAGGTCAAGAAGGAAAAACTCGTTGAAAAAGTCTATGTTTTCTCTGGCGAGTGCCTGCTCAAAGAGGGTATGCAAAAGCACGTGTCCCGTCCTGTCTGCAGAGTAAACAGTCCTTGGAAAAGATGCACCACCAAAGGGTCTTTGGGCTATCCTGCCATCCTCCATTCTTGAAAAGGGCACACCCCAACGGTCAAGCTCGTAAACCACCTCGGGTGCATGTTTGCACATAAAATAGACTGCATCTTGGTCTGCCAAAAAGTCAGAACCCTTTATGGTATCAAAGGCGTGGGCTTCTGGGCTATCTTGAGGAACTGCGTTTCCAAGGGCGGCGTTTAGACCCCCTTGTGCTGCACCTGTATGAGACCTTGTAGGATAGACCTTTGAGACCACCGCCACCCTTATGGATGGGTCCCTTGCACACTCTATGGCAGTGCGAAGACCAGCACCACCTGCACCTATAACTACCACGTCATAGCTTCTCATGGCTTTAAATTTTAACCTATATTACCTTCAGCACGTAGAAGGTTAGCACCAAGCAGGCTATAAATATAACCACTCCATAAGCCTTGTAAAGCCAAGTGTGTGTCCTATAGAAGCCTTTGTCAACCTGCTGTATAGTTCTATAGAAGTTAGCCATGCCAAGGATTAAGGTAAGCAAGCCAACCACTATAACAAAGATACCTATGCCTACAAGCCTGTGGTGTTCTTCTGCAAGGTGAATGTTAAAAACCTTTTCAAGCTGAAGCAGGAAAAACTCAAACTTCTCTATAACAAAGCCAAAAACTATAAGAGCTATGGCAGTCCTCACCCAAGCAAGAAAGGTCCTCTCCGCTGCCATGTAAATCCTTGGGTCTGTAACTTCCTTTGGATGCACAGGAATGCCTCCTTCTATGTATTTTATGTCTAAGTAGAAGGTAATTAAACCTGCGATAATCATAAAAACCCCTATAACTCCAGAGGCTCTGGCGGTCCATTCAAGAAGCACAGAAGCATGTATCTTTTGGGTAATGACAGCCAGTGTCTCCAACTTTCTGAGAAATACTCCAAAGGACAAGGTGTATTAGAAACTGAAACAAAAAGACCTCTTGACACTTATAGAG
>JBBKAW010000029.1 GCA_037722135.1 Aquificaceae bacterium | reverse complement strand
GTGGTGCAATTGAGGCACTTGAGATATATAAAGGTCTTGGATACAAAGTTGTCCATTGGACTTTTCCAAGCGGAGACCCAGATAAAAGAATAACCCCTCAAAGGCTGGCGAGCCATGTTATAAATAACACCAAACCCGGTGCTATACTTATATTTCATGCCAATGGCAGAGGTTATTCTACAGGTGAAGCCATGCCTATTATAGTGGAAGAGTTGAAGAAAAGAGGCTACAATTTTGTAAGGTTGGAGGAGTACCTAAAGTAAAATGATAACCGGGTGCGAACCTTATTTTCCATCACGCTTTTGAAAACCTAAACCTCTCCACCACCATAAAAAGCACAAGATATAAGGGTAGCATAGCATCCCAGAAAAAGGTAAAGACTGTCCCCACAAGATGAGAACCAAGGGCAAGTAAAAGAGGCATAAGAAGGTAGTCCACGTTGTCTTCTATCCTAAAGCCTAACAAGAACCTAAAGTATGCATAATAGACCCAAAGAACCGCAAAAAGACCTAAAAGACCCTTTTCAATAAGCTCTGAAAGTAAAAATATGGACTCGTAGACCCCACCCACAGGACTTTTTGGCTCAAGATAGTAGCCTGAGTTTATGCCATGACCTATGGCAAGGGCAAGCCAGTTTCTTTCCTGTATGTCTTTTTTTACTACCTGCACGCCTGCTTTTGCTATCTCCCAACGGTAGCTGGATATGTGGTTTAGCGTCTCGTCATTTATAGGTCTTTGTCCCAGCACCATTTCATACATGGTCTTATACCTTATATCCTTTTGCACAAGAAGGGCAGTGCTTACCGCAAAGCCAACAAAAAGGGTAAGCAAAATACCCCAAAAGGCTTTTTTGGAAACCTTCCGTCCCACAAGGAGGGCAAAAACTAAAAGGGCAAAGGCAAGCCCCAGCATGGCAGACCTTCTCATGGTAAAAAAGACCACGCCCACAAAAAGTAGAAAGGGCAAAAGGTAGTAGACCCTTTTTGAATAAAAGAGCAGAGAAAGGCTTGCGACCGCAAAGATGCTGTAAAAGGCTCCTACTTCAAACCACCCACCCCAAAACATGGCAGGTTGACCTGTTTGGCTGTATCTGTAAAACACCAAGGGTAAAAGAGCCAGACCAGAAAGCACTAAAAAGAGATTAAACCTATATAGACTTCTTTCATCCACCTTAAGCATTCCACCATAGCAGTAAGAGAGTAAAAATGCACCCCTTTCTATAGCCTTGCCTATCTGAGAGGTATGAAAAAGGGCGGTAGAGACCAAAACTACAAGAGCGTGCAAAGTGAGAGGCAAAAACAAACTTCCCTTACATCGGAAGCCTTTAAAGCCTTTGTATGCGAGGTATATCAGTATAAAAACCACTAAAGCCTCAAAGAGGCTTATGGAGAGCAATCCCAAAGCAAAAAGGACTATAAGCATGGTAAAGCCTTATAATTATAAAGGAGGCGAGGTGCCGGAGTGGTCGAACGGGGCGGTCTCGAAAATCGCTGTGGGTTCAGAGCCCACCGGGGGTTCGAATCCCTCCCTCGCCGTAGGAGAAGAGTATGAGCTATATTGTAAGAGAGCTAAAGCCTACCTTTGAGAAGTTAACAGAGCCATTGGTATTACTGCTCCAAAGGCTGGGTGCTACGCCAAATTTTATAACCTTTTTAGGACTATTGCTTGTAGCTCTTGGCTCTATTGTCCTTTATTTAGGCTATACGCTTTTGAGCTTTTTCCTCTTGCTTTTGGGTGCTCTTTCTGATGCCATAGACGGTGCTCTTGCAAGAAGGTTAGGAAAGAGTTCAAGTTTTGGTGCCTTTCTTGACTCTTTGCTTGACAGGGTTTCTGACGCCCTTCCCTTTATAGCTATAGCCCTCTCCTCTGAGGATAAGGTTCTCTCGGTGGTTTCTCTCCTTGCCATGCTTTTTTCCTTTACTGTTAGCTATGCAAGGGCAAGGGCGGAAGGTCTTGGCTATGAGCTAAAGGTAGGTCTTTTTGAAAGACCAGAAAGGTGGATGGTGCTCTTAACGGGAATAGCACTTGACCTTATATTTCCTGCGGTTTTTCTTATAGCCTTGGGTTCTTTGGCTACTACCCTACAAAGGGTATATATTTTTAGAAAACTCACAAGGAGGTAAAAAATGCTTCCAAAGGAGCTTGTTGACCTTATGAGGAATCTTGGAGTTTTTCCAGTGGTGCTTGCCACTTCCGACAAAGAAGGCAACATACACATGACCTTTATAACATGGGTTTATCCCATAGACGAAAGAACTATTAGAATTGCCTTGAGTTCTAACGCAAAGAGTGCTAAGAATATACTCCAGACGGGACAGGTATGTCTTATGCTTATAGCACAGGACAAGGCTCTTGCATGTTATGGAAACGCCAGCCTTTTAATTGATAGGATAGAAGAGGTAAAGTTTCCCGTCTCTGTGTTTGAGGTCAAGATACAAAGCGTGGAGAATAATCTCTTCCCTGGTGGGACGATAACTGGAACTATACCCTTTATGCACACGGGAGACCTGCAGAAGGCTGGAGAGCTTGACCAACTTGTGCTTGATGCTTTGAGGTCTGCATGAAACCCATCGTTTCTGTAGAAAGCCTTAATCTCACGATAGGAGACAGGCAGATACTCAAAGATGTGAGCTTTGAGGTTTATAAGGGGGAGGTTTTTACCATACTGGGTGGAAGTGGCAGTGGTAAGACCACTATAACCAAGTGTCTTGTGGGACTTCTAAAGCCAACCAGTGGAAGAGTGGAAGTTTTTGGTAATGATATTTCATCTCTTAGCCAGGCTGGTCTTGATGATGTTAGAAGGAGAATAGGGTATGTTTTTCAAGGTGCAGCACTTTTTGATAGTCTTACTGTGTGGGAGAACGTGGTCTTTTATCACTTAGAGCATGGAAACTACAAGGAAGAGGAACTAAAATCCCTCGCTATAAAATACCTAAAAATGGTGGGACTTTCGGAGGACCATCTTGACCTATACCCATCTGAGTTATCGGGTGGTATGAAAAAAAGAGTTGGTATAGCAAGAGCCATAGCCACAGAGCCAGAACTCCTTATATACGACGAGCCAACTTCTGGACTTGACCCTATTACAAGCAGGCTTATAGATGAGCTTATAGTTAACCTTAGAGAAAAAACAGGCTCAACCGCTATAGTGGTATCTCACGACCTTGTTTCTGCCTTTTCTATTTCAGACAGGATAATGATAATAAAGGATGGTCAAGTCGTCCAAATAGGCACAAGAGAAGAGATTATAAACTCTCAAATACCCTTTGTAAGGGAGTTTATAAAGAAGGGTCTGGGTGAGCTTTATGAGGCAAAAAGCGGTTTACCTAAGCATCTTCTCATAACTGGGTAGGTATTTAGCACACCCTTTGAGAAGAGAAACTGAAAAAGATGATTGCTACCTAAGTAGAAGGAAACCGCAGAAGCGGTAAGATAAAGCTCCCACATTCTATAGAACTCCTCCCCATACCGCTTAACAACCCAGTCTCTAACAGTCAAAAACCTCTTCTTCCATTCCTTTAGAGTTAGATAATAGTGAAGCCTCCAATTGTCTATGTCTATAAGGTTGAAACCAAGCCCTTTGGAAGCTCTGAGCACCTCTTCTATGGAGGGTAGGTAGCCACCCGGAAATATGTATTTTCTTATCCATCTGCTCTGGCTTGAGGTGTGAACCTTTCCTATGGTATGGAGCAGGAAAAGTCCACCATCTTCCATTATTTCACGGACCACTTCAAAAAACTTCCTATGCCTTCCCTTTCCTACATGCTCAAACATACCTACTGACACCACTTTATTGAACTTTCTACCTATCTTTGGCAAGTCTTCGTAGTGCATAAGATACACCTCTGCCTTACCTTCCAGACCAAGGCTCTTTATTCTCTCCTTGACAAACTCATACTGATTCTTAGAGAGGGTTATGCCGGTGGATTGAACTCCGTATAGCTGTGCGGTTTCAAGAATTATAGAACCCCACCCACAGCCAATGTCTAAAAGCCTGTCTCCCTCTTTTAGCTGGAGTTTTTCGTATATTATCCTTCTCTTTTCACTTTGTGCTTCCTCAAGGCTCATGTTTTGCTCTGAAAAGAAGGCACAGGAATAAGTCATTGACTTATCAAGCCAAAGCTGATAGAATTCGTTTCCTAAGTCGTAGTGCCTTCTTACCTCTTTGCCTTCAACCTTTTTGATAAGCCCTATACCCTTCAAAATCCACCTGAGGAGAGAGGAAAAAACCTCCCTTTTTCCCCTTTTACCTTCAGATTCCACATACTCCATACAGGCTATCAAAACCTTCTCCAAATCACCATCAATACTTATATCTCCCCTCATATAGGCTTCGCAAAAGCCCATCTCAGGGTCTTTCAAAACCTCCCCTAAGACGCTCTTTTTTAAGACCCTTATCCTATGCTGTCCCTTTCCAATGCAAGCTCCATTAGGTAGCTCCACACATAAGCCTTCACTAAATCTCTCGTTTATCTTTGCTATGATTTTTTCTACCATTTGATAGCCCTCCTCAATTGTTAGTATAGGTACATGCTCTTTATACGTCAAGGCAATGTATAATTAATATTGTGATAAAGAAACCAGCACTCATCTTAAACTTCGGCTCTCAGTATGTTCAACTTATTGCCAGAAGGGTAAGAGAGCTTGGTGTATACAGTGAAATCGTGCCTTACCACATAAGCCATGAGGAGGTAAGGGAGAAAAACCCCTACTGCCTTATATTCTCCGGCGGTCCAGCCTCTGTATACGAACAGGACGCACCCCTTCCAGACCCAGAGCTATACAACCTTAACATTCCCATCCTTGGTATATGCTATGGGCTTCAGACTATAGTGCATCAACTTGGTGGTGTGGTGGAAAGGTCTCAAAAACAAGAATACGGAAGAGCAAAGCTAAGAGCTCTAAAGGAAGACCCACTATTTGAAGGTTTACCAAAGGAATTTGACGTATGGATGAGCCATGCGGACAAGGCGGTAAAGTTGCCAGAGGATTTTCAGAGCCTTGCCAGTTCAGAAAACTCTCCCTATGCGGTTATAAAACACAAAAGCAAGCCCATTTACGGCGTGCAGTTTCACCCAGAGGTGGCACATACCCAGTATGGAAAGGAACTGCTTGCCAACTTTCTCTTTCGTGTAAGTAATGCGGAGAAGAATTGGCAGATGGGTAATTTTATAGAAGAGAAAATACGGTGGATAAGACAAGAGGTAGGAAAAGGAAAGGTGATATGTGCATTATCCGGTGGTGTGGACTCAACAGTCTCTGCACTCTTGACATACAAGGCTATAGGTGAACAACTACACTGTATTTTTGTAGACCATGGACTCTTGAGAAAGGGTGAAGTGGAGGAGGTGGAAGGCTACTTCAAAAGAATGGGCTTACCCTTCCGTCGCATAGACGCCAAAGAGGTGTTTTTACAGAGGCTAAAGGGCGTAGAAGACCCCGAGGAAAAGAGAAAGATAATAGGACATACCTTTATAGAGGTCTTTGAAAGGGAGGCAAAGGACTTTGGTGCGGAGTTCCTTCTGCAAGGCACTCTATACCCTGACGTGGTAGAAAGTGCAGGCATTCCCGGTGCAAAGGTGATAAAGACTCACCACAACGTGGGCGGTCTTCCAGAGAGGATGAACCTAAAACTTGTTGAACCTTTGAGGGAGCTTTTTAAGGATGAGGTGCGCATGGTGGGAAGACTCTTGGGAGTGCCAGAAGAGGTGCTCATGCGTCATCCCTTTCCCGGTCCAGGTCTTGCTATAAGGATATTAGGTGAGGTCAAAGAAGAAGACTTAGAAATTCTCAGAGAAGCGGACTACATATTCATACAGGAGCTAAAGAAATGGGGGCTTTATAACAAGGTATGGCAAGCTTTTGCAGTGCTTCTTCCTGTCAAAAGCGTGGGCGTTATGGGAGATGTAAGAACTTATGAGAGGGTAGTAGGGCTAAGGGCAGTGGATAGCTCAGATGGTATGACAGCGGACTGGTCAAGGCTTCCCTATGAATTTTTGGACCATGTAATGAGGAGGATAATAAACGAGGTAAAGGGAGTAAACAGGGTGGTCTACGACATATCTTCAAAACCACCAGCAACCATAGAATGGGAGTAAGGTATAATAATTACACAAGAGGAGGGTCGCAAAATGAAAAGGGCTACTTTACCTTTTTCCCTTGTGTTAACATTTATAGCGGTCATATTTGGCTTCAACCTGAATTCCAACGTAGGCTATTCTATTGCTTTTGCCCAATCACATTGCACTATGACAGTTAATACTGTACAAGGCATTCAAAAGGCCCTTAATATAGCATCTCAAAATGGTCGTGACGATGTTATATGCATAAGGGCTGGTAAATACAATGTGTTAAAAACTCTTGTCTATAAACCTCGCACGTATTCAGAGTGTAGAACAAAAATTACCATAATAGCTGTAGGAGGAAATGTTGTTCTTAACGGTATGGGGAAAACTTCAATACTAGCGATGGATAAAGAAAAATGTGGAAGTAGTGATGAAGGGTATATAACTGTAGAAGGGTTGACTTTTCAAAATGGAGAGAAAGGACTATATATTTCTACGAAAAAGGCAGACGTATATATCAGAGGAAACACATTTATAAGTAATGTTGTTGGCGCTGTTGTTGAATCTGAATCTGGTTCGATAACTTTTACTAAAAATAAATTTATCCGTAATGGGTCATCATATGGTATTGATGGTGGTGGTGCTTACGCATGTTCTATGACAGGTTCAATTAATTTTGAGGGAAACATTTTCAACGAAAATATTGTTGAATCATATGCAAACGACACTCTTGGCTCTGGTGGTGGCGTTTTCGCTTGTTCAGTATCTGGTTCAATAAATTTTACAAACAACATATTCAATCGTAACGTAAGCAGACCTACAGGAGATCGTCTTATCAATGGCGGTGGTGGAGCTTACGTTTACTTAGAGTCTGGTTCATTAGTTTTTAAAGGAAATACATTTACAGGCAATTATGCGAAAGAGGGTGAGGGTGGGGGTGTTGCAGTTTATCTGGGAACAGGTTTGGGAGTATTTACAAATAACTTATTCGTCAATAACAAAGCGGAAACAGGTGGAGGTATTAATGTTTATTCCGAAGGTGGTTTATTATTCATAGTGAATAATACATTCTCCAATAATTCCTCTAACATAGATGGCGGAGGTGTATACCTCTCTCTATCTCTTAAGTCAACTTTGCATTTCTATAACAATATACTTTGGAACAACAAAGCACAACAAAAGGGACAAGACCTTTATATAGATAACCTTGATGATAGATATGAGATGGCTTCTATCATTAATCTGGCCCACAATATATTTAGTATTTCAAAAGATCCAATAGACTTTTCTTCTCCCCAGAAGACCAAAATACTCTATGTTAAAGGAAACGCTATTTACAATAAATACATTTTTAACGGGTGCATAGATCATAGCAATTTTGGCAATATACAAGCAGATCCTCTTTTTGTAAGTAGCACTGATTTTTCTATTAAGCCCAACTCACCTGCTGTAGATAACGGATGTATTTATATTCCAAAGCTTCCATATGAGGATAAGGCTGGTAAACCTAGAATAATGGGTAAATCTGTAGATATAGGAGCTTATGAATACAAAATATCGGACACACCAGTGTCTGTGTATAATTATAGGCTGAATGTTACAGCACCAACAGAACGAAAATGCACCACTATAGTTAGAGATGAACCATCGCTTCACGGCGCACTTATTAATGCATCTAAAAATGGGGATGACGACGTAATATGTATAATAACTGGCAGATATGAATTATCAGAGACACTTACCTATAACCTTTCTCGTAGACGCTCAGAGTGTGGTAAAAAACTAACCATAACTGCAATGGGTGGAAAAGTAATCATTGACGGGAAGAATCTGTCAACAATATTAGAAATAGATACTACTGTTTGCGAACACGAAGGGGAAGGGAGTATAACCATAGAAGGCATAACCTTCACAAATAGTAAAGGTGTATCTGTATCTATTAAAACCAAGGATGATGTGGATATAATAGGCAGTTCCTTTTTTAATGGAGGTCATGGTGGCGTATACATAGAAACTTTAGGTAATGTGTCTTTTATAGAAAACATATTCAAGCAAAACAAATCTTATTATGGCAATCGTAGTATTTATGTTAAAGCTAATAGTGCAAAGTTTGTGTCAAATAGTTTTATAGAAAACGATGGAGGAATTAGTGTTAGTTCTGACGAGTTGCGTTTCTACTCTAATTCGTTCCAATTTAATAAAAATGGTGCTGTCTATGTAGATTCTAAACAAGCCATGTTTGAATATAATATATTTAGTAACAATAATGCTCAAAGTAGTGGTGCTGGTGTTTATGTTAGCCGTGCTGAAAACGTTAAGTTTGCAAATAATATTTTTGCTTATAATAGCGCTAGTGGTGAAGGTGGAGCTATTTATATAAGTGATTCTGATAATGATGTATTTGTTGTATTTGTAAACAATGTATTCATCTCGAATGAAAGCGGTAAGAGTGGCGGAGCCGTCTATGTAATGTATGCTCGTAATAGCGTGTTTGTAAACAACGTATTTACTTCAAATAGAAGCGCTGAGCATGGGGGAGGTGTTTATGTAGGGGTTTATAGCGAGTTAGATTTTTACAATAACATTTTCTGGAATAATTTCTCTGATGGAGATGGTCATGACCTTTATGTAGATGGTGGCGAAAGTGGATATGTTAATATAGCTCACAACCTTTTTAGTGAAACTTCGAGGAAGATAAACTTTTCCCAGCCACCTAAAACTACAAAGGTCTTTATTGAAAATGTTAGAAACTATAACAAGAAAATACCTGCTGATTGCTCCAAAACTGCTAATTATGGTAATATACAAGCAGATCCACGTTTTAAGGCAAGCACTGTATTAGACGTCAATTTGAAACCAGATTCGCCTGCTATAGACGCAGGATGTAATAGTGCGCCTTTTATTCCTGAGACGGATATAAAAGGGATGCCAAGGATATATGGTAATCGAGTTGATATTGGAGCACATGAATACTATCCCCAAGATGAATAAGGAACTATGTCCATTGTATAACCTACAGATTGCACTATAATATTAATCATGAGACACCTAAGGCATACGGACCCAGAGATATACGAAGCCATAGTAAAGGAATACGAAAGGCA
>JBBKAW010000028.1 GCA_037722135.1 Aquificaceae bacterium | reverse complement strand
CTATTTTGCATGGCTGGTTAAGATTTTAATGTCAACCTCTATAAGTGTCAAGAGGTCTTTGTGTTTCTATAAATTTCTATACTTTTAGCGATTAGTTTTTAATACATGGTGGTAAGGTTTGACGTCATTGAGAAGGAAGGAGAGGTTTCCTCTATGTTTAACGGAATGAAAAACTTCAAAGAAACACCCGTGGATGTGGAGGATGTAACTTGAGGGTGCTCCTTCTGGGTGTGGGAAACGTGCTCCTCTCAGACGAGGGGCTTGGTGTAAGACTGGTAGAGGAGCTAAGGAGACGCTACAGGTTTTCTCCAAATGTGGAGCTTATGGATGGTGGAACGCTTGGTATAGACCTCCTTTACTTTATAGAGGGCTTTGATAGGCTTTTGCTGGTGGATGCTGTGCTGGGAGGCTCTCCTCCTGGCACTCTTTATAGGTTTGAGGGTGAAGAGGTAAAGGCTTACTTTAGAAAAAAGGTTTCCGCTCATGAGCTTGGCATTCAAGAAGTGCTTGCCATAGCCCAGATGCTGGGAAAAGCTCCAAAAGAGATAGTTCTCCTTGGTATGGAGCCAGAGAGCTTAGAGATTTCCCTTGAACTTTCTGAGAGTGTAAGGTCAAGGTTTGAGGAGCTTATATCTGCGGTGTTGAGAGAGTTGGAAAGATGGGGTGTGAGCTATGAAAGAGTTGAGCCTGCAGGAGTTTAAGGAGCTTATAGCCTCTGGAAAGACCTTTGTCCTTTATGTAAGGTCTGAATCTAAAAAGAACACCATAAAAGAGGTTTTTGACACGGATGTGGTTATTCCAGAGCTTGAAAGAGTTTATGCTGGTAGCCTTGAGTTTTACTCCCTAAACGCAGATGAGAACATGGAAATTCTCAGAAGCTACAGACTGCCTTCCTTGGTGCTTTTTTCTGAAGGTAAGGAAGTGAGGGTTCTTGAAGGCATAAGGGCATGGAGTGAGTATGTGGAGGCTCTATCATGCTTATGAACGCACCCGCTATACTAATGGAGCTGGTTCAGGCTCTTAAAGACCTTTATGAAAAGGGTGAGGAGCACATCATATACATAAACAAACTGCCCCTCACTGAGGAAGACAGGGAGGTGCTTCTTGACGTGCTTGGAGAGGGTCAAGTTAGGATAAGTCTTTCTTCAAAGGTCCAGCCTGTGGAGTGGAGAGAGACGGGCATAAGTGGTATATGGATAGGCGTTTTCTATGACAGAGATAACAAACCCATACTGGAAACCATAGAGGTTTGCCACTTTCCACAGCTTGCGAAAGCTCAAAGGGAAGATATAGAGGAGTCAATTAGGGTTTTAAAAGAAAGGATTGAAGCTATAGTCCCTCCGCTAAACCCCCAAAGACCGCCTGACCAAGACTAAGACCTCCATCGTTAGGTGGAACCTTTTGATGGGTATAAACCCTAAAGCCCGCACTTTCAAGAAGTTCCTTTATCTTGCTTACCAAAGGGTCGTTTTGCATAACGCCACCAGAAAGGCATACCCTCTCCAAGGAGACCTCCTGAGCTACTCTAAGGCATATATGAGCCAAAGTGTTTATGAACCTTGAAACCGCTCTTACAGACTCTCTTTCCTCCATAAGAGCAAGGAACATGGGCTTCCAGTCTATGATGCCATCTTTTAACTCAAAAGGATAAGCGTCCTTCACAGAGTAGTCATACAAGTCCTCAAGCATCATGCTCGCCTGTCCTTCGTAGCTCAAAGTGTGCCTTATGTTAAGCAAGGATGCAACTGCGTCAAAAAGCCTACCAACGGAGCTCGTATAGGGTGAGTTTATGCCCCTCTTCCACGCTATGTAAAGGTTCTTAAGCTCTTTTTCCTCAAAGCACCTAAGGGTAGGGAGCTCAAGGTCAAGAGCTTCTTCGTGAAAAAGTTCAAAAAGTATGGAGAGAGCTACCCTTCTTGGTTCTTTTACCGCCCTTTCTCCACCTATGAGCCTAAAGGGTCTGAAATGAAAAAGCCTCATGTAGGAGCTATAATCACACTCTAAAAACTCGCCACCCCAGAGAGTGCCATCTTCACCGTATCCCGTCCCATCCCAAGCTATACCAAGCACCTTATCCCTTAGCTGGTTCTCCGCCATACAAGAGAGAATATGTGCAAAGTGGTGCTGGACTTTCACAAGAGGCAGAGCCTTCTCTACACTAAAACCCTCCGCCCACCTTGTAGTTTCATACCTTGGATGCATATCGCATACAACAACCTCTGGCTCAAACTCATAAAGCCTCATAAGGTCAAAAACCATCTCCTCAAAGGCTTTCAAGGTTTCAAGATTTTCCACATCTCCCACATGCTGGCTGATTATCACCCTATCACCAAGGGCAAGGGCAAAGGTGTTTTTTAGCATACCCCCTACCGCAAGAACCTTTCTTTTTAGAGAAAAGGGTAAACTAACAGGCATAGGTGCGTAGCCTCTGGACCTTCTTATAGGCGTGGGAACACCACCAATAACCTTCACCACAGAATCATCGCACCTTCTTTTTATGCCTCTGTTGTGGAGCAATAAAAAGTCAGAGAGCTTTGAAAGACTCCTTAGAGCCTCCTCATTATCTATAACTATGGGCTCTTCTGAAAGGTTTCCAGAAGTGGCGACGAGAGGAAAGTCTAAACCTCTCAAGAGAATATGATGCAAAGGTGAGTAGGGAAGAAAAGCTCCGAGCCTTTTTAGACCTGGTGCTACAGAGGGTGCAAGACCTCCCTTGTATTTTGTCAAAACTATGGGTCTTTCTGGAAGTGTAAGAAGAAGGAGCTCAAGCTCAGAGGGTTCCGCGTATTCCTTGAGCTGTGATAGGTCTCTAAACATAACCGCAAAGGGCTTTTCTTTTCTTCTTTTCCTATCTCTGAGAAGACTCACTACCTCTTCTTTTGTGGCATCACACATGAGATGAAACCCTCCCACACCCTTTACCGCAACTATCTTGCCGTCTTTTAGTAGCTCCAGCGTCAAGGTTAAAGCCTCGTCCCTCTCCGCAATGAGCTTACCCTTTGATGAGTATAGGCTTAGCCATGGACCGCACTCTGGGCATGCGTTAGGCTGAGCATGAAAGCGTCTATTAGAAGGTTCATGGTATTCCCTTTCACATTCAGGGCACATTTTGAAAAGTTTCATGGTGGTGTTGGGTCTATCGTATGGCAAACTCTCTATTATGGTGAACCTTGGTCCGCAGTTGGTGCAGTTTATAAAGGGATAGAGGTATCTTCTATCAGAGGGGTCAAAAAGCTCTTTAAGGCAGTCTTCGCATGTGGACATATCTGGAAGCACAAAAACTTCCTTTTGTCCTGTATCTGAGCTCTCTTTTATTTCAAAGTCTGAGTATCCCGCAGGCTGTAAAAAGCTAAAGTCCACAGAATGTATGCGAGCAAGGATAGGCTTTTCTCTGTTTAGCTTTATAAGAAATTCCTCAAGCACTCTCCTTTCACCCTCTACCTCTATGTATACGCCCCTTGAATCGTTTATCACGAAGCCTCTAAGCCCAAGCTCCTTCGCAAGTCTATAAACAAAAGGTCTAAAACCTACACCTTGAACCACACCTTTTATGCTTACGCAAAGCCTTTCAAGCACTATTTAAAATATAAGCTGATGGAACTAAGGAAGATAAAAGAAGCAAAAACTGAGCTTGAAAAACATCTATTATTCCTCGCTTGGTTGTCTGAAGAATTTAGAAGAAGGGGTAAAAGTCCTCCTATTCTTGTGGGCGGTAGTGCTGTTGAAATCTACACCTACGGGCACTACATGTCTGGCGATATTGACCTTGTAGGAGATAGAGAAATGGTTAGAGATATATTGCTTTCTACTGGCTATTTCAGAGAGCATGGAAGGCTTTTTATATCTGACGAGCTTGAACTTTTTGTAGAGGTTCCTGACTATAGGCTTAGTGGAAGTTATGAAAAGGTCAGAAGGATTAGGACAAAGGAGCTTGAAGGGGATATATATGTTATAGGCTTGGAGGACCTAATCCTTGATAGGCTCTCCGCTTGTAAGTTCTGGAAGAGCGAAGAGGATTGTAGGATGTCTGAATTTCTGATTAGGAAATATCTGGAAGAGCTTGATATAGAATACCTTCAAAATAGGGCGACAGAGCTTGGAGTTTATGAGGAGCTTTACGCTATATTATATCCTTATGAGGGAAATAGACATAAGCCTTGAAGACATAAGGCAAAGATACTACGAAGAAAAGTTAAAGAGGCTTGAAATGGGCTATCCTCTCAAGTTTAGAAGGACAAGACCAAGAGACCCTTTTAAGTCAAAGGCTATGGTTGAATGGCTATTAAGAATAACACCACCTGCAAAGGATATTCTTTCTGGTGAGGCTTTTGATAGGCTTTTTAGGGAGAGGGGTAAATAAGCTCATCCTCAGAAACCTTTCTCTCCATCCAAAAATAACTCTTAAGAAACTCTTCTTGGGTCATTACTGAGATTATAAGCTCTTTCTTCACCGTAGTCCACCCTAATGCCAAGCTCGTCAAGAACAGCCTAAAGCTCCTCCATTTTTCCTTCAAACTCCGTTATCTCAAAATCAATATCCATAGTGCTTTTTGCTTTGTTTACCTTATAGAAACTTAAAGCACTCCTTCCTATGGCTATTAGATTACACCTTATCCCTTTCTCAGATAACTTTTCCAACAGCCTTTCTTATACGACCCTCATACCATAACCTCTCCACAAAAGCCCTATAGTATTGATTGAGTTCTTCTTTTGGGATTTGCTTAGGCTCTTTTACCCTCAGAATCTCTTCCAGATAAGCGTTCCGCAAGTTGTATATTTCAAAGTCCCTTTTGAAAGTCCAATACCAAGATAGTGCTTTTTCAAGCTCTTGGCTGTCTTGAGGTAAACTCCTTGCGGTTTTTTCATCAAAAAGTGCGTCCAGCCATAGCCTTTTTATGAGCTCAAACTTCACCATTACATAAATTATAGCTTTGCACTAAGTTTCCAATTCAAGGCTCTTAAGCAAAAGGTCTCTTCCTCCTCTAATTTCTGTGTTTAGTCCACCGCACTTGGGACAGAGAGCATTTAGCTCTTCCTTTTCAAACTCCTCCATACAGTCAAAGCAGAAAACCTTGAGCTTTTCTATCTGTATGTGAAGCTCCGCATCCTGAGCATGTGTTCCCTCTTTGAAGGTTTCAAAGGCAAGCTGGAGAAGGTGAGGCTCAACGCCAGAGAGGACACCCACAAGAAGCTCAACCTTAAGAACCCTCTTAGCCCCATGAAGAGCTACCTGCTCTTCTATAAGCTCAAAGAGGCTCTGCACTATGGAAAACTCATGCATCAGCAAATCCTTGGAAGTAGCTCGCCAGCAGGTGGCTCTAAAAACCTTTTTGTTCCGTAAGGGGTTCTAAGGACAACCGCTGGTCTGCCCTCTGGCTTGACCGCATAGCCTATAAGGCTGGCTTCCTTTGCCTTTGGATGTTCCTTTAGGACCTCTAAAGCCTTCTCCGCATCTTCTCTCTTCACCGCCAATACAACTCTTCCCTCACAGGCAAGATGGTAAGGTTCTAAGCCCAAGAACTCACATAAACCAAGCACTTCCTGTCTTATAGGAATTTTTTCTTCCTCTACGAGAAAGGAAACCATAGAAGATTGAGCCCATTCATGAAGAACTGCAGATAGTCCTCCTCTTGTTGGGTCTCTCATGGCGTGAACCTCTACACCGCTTTTTAGAAGATGCTCTACCAAGTCCCAAAGGGGTTGGCAATCGCTTCCAAAGTCTTCACCAAATTCAAAGCCTTCCCTTTGGGCAAGCACGCAGGCACCATGGTCTCCTATAGGTCCAGAGACTATTATGGCATCGCCTTCCTTTACATTTCTACAGGATAGACCCTCGTATATGACCTCACCAATTCCAGAAGTGCTTATAAAGACGCCATCCGCCTGACCCGAGGGAACAACCTTTGTATCACCTGCCACAAAGAGCACTCCAACCTCTTCTGCGGTCTTTGCCATACTTTTTACTATCTTCTCCAGCTCTTCGTAAGGGAATCCCTCTTCTATTATGAAGGAGACGGACATATAAAGGGGCTTTGCTCCCATTACCGCAAGGTCGTTCACGGTGCCTGCAACTGCCAACTTTCCTATGTCTCCACCTCTGAAAAAGAGAGGCTTCACGGTAAAGGCGTCCGTGGTGAAGGCTATCTTTGAAGAGAGCTTAACAATAGAAGAGTCCTCAAGGGCGGAGAGGATAGGATTTCCAAGGTATTTCAAGAAAAGCTCCCTTATTAACTTCCAAGTTTCCTGACCACCACCGCCTTCAGAAAGTCTTATCCTCTTCATGGTTTTACCTCAGTGGGTTGTGCATACAGAACACAGGTCAAAACTCCTGAGCACCATCTGGGCATGAAGTTTACTTTTTAAACCAACCATCGCCTTTTCCGCTACACCAAGAAAGTTTTCACACCTTGGACCAAGGTTCCATTGGGAAGGTGTGATTATAGCGTAATCTTGTATAGTTCCATTCCTTACGCTAAGCCTGTGTATGAGTGTGCCTCTTGCCGCCTCCACTATGCCGTATCCTATACCCGTAGCCTTTGAGGGGAATCTTCCAAGGCTTGTAGATTTCTCCTGTAGCACTTCCTTTAACCTCTCTATCCAAAGCTCTATGACTTCAACTATACTCCATACTTCAAGAACCCTTGCCAGCACACGCACTGCAAAGGAATCTTTGAACTCTTTGTGCATACTCTTTACCATAAGGTTTCCCGACATAAGCTGTCTTGCGAGGGGTCCTGTCTCAAAGGGCATGCCTTTGTACCTTACAGGCTTAGCTCCCGAATAAGAGGGTGCATTAAGCTCTTCAATCTGGTCAACCTTCAACCTTCCATGCACTACCCTTTTCATAAAGTAGCCACAAGGGGCATAAAGACCGCCACCGCTTATAAGCCTGTCGTAAGAGCTTCCCAAGGTGAGCAAACCTTCCCTATGGCAAAGCTCAAGGAAAAGCCCAGCATCACCATTGAACTTCTGCCAGCTTCCTTCCTTTAAACACTTGACAAACTCAGCCTCTTCCATGCCTACCACATAGCTTAGGAAAAAGTGCTTCAGCTCAAGAAGTATCTGCCTAAGGGATGTTAGCTCTTTTACAGAGGGTTCTGAGGTTATGCCACCGGGCACTGCATAGGATGAATGGGGCCACTGACCAGAGAATAGAGCTATTCCCTTTGCTATTTTTGAAGCCATGTTTATAGCTGTGTGCCATCTTTCACCTCTAAAGGGCTCGTAAAGACCTCTGAGCCTTTCTTCCAAAAGAATAAAGTCAGGCATCATAAACAGGTAAAACCATTTCACGTGGTTCTGTAGAACTTCAAGGCTTTGTGTTATGTTTCTTACAAGTCTTGCCTTCTCCGTTGGCTTTATACCGAGGGCTTCCTCTATTGCTCTAACTGACGCTATAAGATGCGCATGACCGCATATGCCACAGACCCTCGGTGTTATCACGAGTGCATCCATGTAGTGCCTTCACACAAGAACCCTTTCTATTCCCCTCATGGAGTTGATGCGTATTTTCGCATCCTCTATAAGCCCATCCTTCCAAAAAAGCTCAAGCCTTGCTTCTCCCTCAACCCTTGGAAGTTCTAAGTTTTCAAGCCTCACCCTTTAACCTCTCTGGTGCAAACATCTTGGCGATGCCAGAGAGCATTATGTATCCTCTCCTTGAAACACCTATGGAAAGCTCCGCAGGAATGCCTGCATACTGCTTTGTCTCCCAAAGACCTAACCTCGGAAAGTCATACTCCGTGCATCCAAAGCAGGGTGTCCCCGCTCTTGTCTTTGAGCTAACCCCGTTCCAAAGTATGGTATTGCAAGAGCTGTAGCTAAGTGGTCCTCTACAGCCAAAGTGATAAAAAAGACATCCCCTTTTTGAGCCAAGCTCCTCCGCCTCCACCTTCCATTCAAAGTATTCGTTCCTCGTGCATCCCCAGTGGGTAAGAGAAGAATAAAAGACTTTTGGTCTACCCCACTGGTCAAGCTCTGGCTCCATACCCTCCACAAGCATAAGCATGGTTCCCACTATCCATTCTGGATGTGCTGGACAGCCAGAGAGGTTTATCACCGGCATACCACTTCTTGACTTAAAATCCTTATCCAGCAGTCCTCTTCTTTCCTTAAACCTATAAGAAAGACCACATACAGTTTCATCTGCAAGAGCTGGGATGTTTCCATAAACCGCACAGTTTCCAACCGCTATCACATATTTGGCAATTTTACACAGCTCTCTTGTTTCTACTTCATTGTTTCTCACCGCACCCTCCACTATGAGTATATCAATACCCTCACCGCTCTTTATAAGCTCTTCAACCGCCTCTTCTTGAGCTTTGAGAGAAAGGCTGGGATGATAAAGAAATTCAAGCCTCTTAGAGAGAGTGTGAAGGCTTTCATAGTTCAAAAAAGAGTGTGTATTTCCACAACAGGTAAGCCTCTGAAGCCAGAAAACTCTCATACCAAACTTTTTCTAAAAGCTTTTACCTTAAATCGGAGATATTCAAGCCACTCCTCCATACCCTCTCCAGTCTTTGTAGATAGCCTTAGGATATCTATGGAAGGGTTTACCCTTCTGGCAGACCTTATGGCTCTTTCTATGCTGAAGTCCACATATGGCAGGAGGTCTGTTTTCGTTATCACCATTAGCTGTGCACTTCTGAACATTACAGGATACTTCTCCGGCTTGTCATCGCCTTCTACTACAGAGAGAAGAACCACGTTCATGTGAGCTCCCACGTCATAGCTGGCAGGGCAGACAAGATTTCCCACGTTTTCTATAAAGACTATGTCAAGCTCCGCTAAGGGAAGTTTATGTATTCCCTCATGCACCATAAAGGCATCAAGATGGCAAGCAGAGCCCGTGCTTATCTGCACCGCAGGTGCACCCTTTGCCCTTATCCTCTGAGCATCTCTGTCCGTTTCCAAATCGCCTTCTATAACTCCTACTCTTAGGTCTGAAAGGGACTCAATAGTCCTTTCAAGCAGTGAGGTTTTTCCCGCACCCGGTGAAGACATAAGGTTTATGGCAAATATACCATGTTCCTCAAAGTGCTCTCTGTTCTCCTCCGCCTGAAGGTCATTCCTTTCAAGCACCTTTTTGAAAAGGCTTATCTCTTCTCTATGGCTATGTTCATGCTTATGGTTTATGGAGCATCCACACTCTTGACACATGATTTCCTCCTGAATGGTTATTCATTAAATATAGACCT
>JBBKAW010000027.1 GCA_037722135.1 Aquificaceae bacterium | reverse complement strand
TGTGTGAGTTGTTAACATAATCGCAATTATATTAACAGCCCTAAGCTTCTGTTTCCCAACTGACACACATTGACATCTGACATCAAAAAGTGTAAAATGCTGTCATATAATTGAAAGGAGGCTGTCATGCTTGATGACAAAAAGGTTGTCAAAGTGAAAGCGTCGGAATATGCACTTTTAACAGACCTTTCGCTTAACACGGTAAAGAACCGCATAAGGGCTGGTGTTTTGAGGGGTGGCAAAGAAGAGGATGGTATTTGGTATGTTTACCTTACGCAAGATGAGTTAGAACACATAAGGAGTTTTAAGGAAAGACAGGAAGAGAAAAGCAAAAGTCTTCAGTCCAACCTTGAAGGTCTAAAGTCAAGCCTTGAAGGTAGTTTAATAGCCACTTATATGTCCGCCCTTATGCAAAAGGAACAGCAAAAGGAACAGCTTCTTCATGAACTTTCAAGCCTCTACACGCTTCTTGCCATAAGGGAAAAGGAGATGGAGTTTCTCACAAAGGAACTGGAAAGGGTCAGAGAAAAATGTATGGAAAAGGAAGCTGAGAACCAAAGATTAAAGGAGATAATCCAAGAGAAGGAGGATACGATAAGAAAACTTCAAGAGGAACTCAGGGAAAAGGAACATCTTCTAAGCCAGAAGGAGCTGGAAATCCAGAGGGTTGTGCTGGACAAGGACAGGGAGATATTAAACAAAGAGATGGAACTGTCTACTCTTCGTATGGAACTGGAGAAGAGGAAAAAGAAGGAATAAAATTAATAGAACTATGGATAGGCTTTTAGACCTATGGGTCAAAAGCCTTAGTAGGACTAAGAGTCAGAGGACTGTGATAACCTACAGCCTATGTCTTGCATCTTTTCAAAAACACTTAGGTAGTCAAATAAATCTTCTTGAGGTTGAGCCGAGGGTGTTATTTTCTTATGTTGACTCCTCTAACCTTTCTGCCTCTTCTCTTCTTACTCACTTATCCGCTATAAAGCATTTTTATAAGTTTGCTTTTAGAAGAGGATGGTTAAGTAGGGAGCGATACTTAGAGTTAGAAGCGGTTTTAGAAGAGATAAGGGATGACCTCTCTAACTCAAAACCTCAAAGAAGCCCGAAGGCTCTTAGTAGAGAAGAGCTTGATAGGATTTTCCAAGCGGTAAGAGATACAAAGTATGAACGTGTTTACAGTCTTCTCCTATACAGTGGTATTAGGCTTTCTGAATATGCCCAGCTTAAGAGGGATTTCTTCTACAAAGACAAGAGTGGCATATATTGGCTAAGACTTCCTGCGGAGATAACAAAGAGAGGAAAAGAAAGATTGGTCCCGATAATTGGTCCTTCTAAAGAGGAAACTATGAAAATAAACGAAAGACTTGATAAATGGCTTGAGGATTACGATGCCTACATAAGGGTAAAGGCGGGGTCTTTGCAGGTTTATACCAATAGGCTTTCTCAAAGGCTTGGTATTCCCTTCTCCGTGCATAGCTTTAGGCATACCTATATAACAAACCTTGTGAACTCTGGTTTTCCTGCGGAGGTGGTAAAGGAGTTTGCAGGACACTCCAATGTGAAGACTACCATAGACATATACTATCGCTTTAGCCAAGAGAGGGCGAGGAGCTTGGTGGAGAGCTTTCTTAGATGAGGTTTTTTGTCCTTACTATTTTCCCTCAGACAATTCAGTGCTATGCGGAGTATGGCATAGTAAGGCAGGCTATAAAAAAGGGTGTGCTTGAGCTCCATACTGTAGACATAAGAGACTTTGCTCACAAAAGACAGGTGGACGATACTGCCTATGGTGGGCATCCGGGGATGGTTATAAAGCCTGAGCCTGTTTTTAAGGCTTATGAGTATGTGGTGGAGAATTTTGGAAAGCCTTATACCATTATTCCTCAACCTTGGGGCAAAAGGCTCACTCAAGAGGACCTTGACAGGTTGTCTGTTTTTGATAGCTTGGCGGTTATATGTGGCAGATACGAGGGTTTGGACGAAAGGGTTAGCACTCTGGCGGACGAGGAGCTTTCTCTTGGAGACTTTGTTTTGGCAGGCGGTGAGCTTTTTGCACTTGTGCTTTTAGAAGGCATTGCGAGGCTTTTGCCGGGGGTTTTGAGCGAGCCTGAAAGTCTAAAAAGGGACTCCTTTAGAAGGTGGCTTGGTGCTCCAGTCTATACGAGACCAGCGGACTTTAGGGGTATGAAAGTCCCAGAGGTGCTCCTCTCTGGCAACCATGAACTTATTAGACTTTGGGAGCTTTGGCACTCTATAGAGAGAACACTAAAACTTAGACCAGAGCTTGTTCCTAAAAGGCTATATCCTCTGGAAGAGTCTATGCTCTCTGCTATAATAAGGGGCAAGAGCTTTGAAAAGTGGCTGGAGGAGGTGGGTCATGAAAGAGCTATTAAAGGCTTTCAGAGCATGCAACTACTTGGCGGTGGGGATGATATACCTCAAGGACAATCCTCTTCTGAGGGAGCCTCTAAGGAGGGAGCATCTTAAGAAAAGGCTTCTGGGACACTGGGGAGCAAGTCCAAATATTAGCTTTGTTTACCTGTTTACCAGCTATATGCTTCGTAAGTATCCGCTTAACGCTTTACTTGTGGTAGGTCCTGGGCATGGTGCACCGGGCTACATAGCGCCCCTATATCTTGAGGGGACTCTTAGCAAGTTCTATCCTGAGTTTTCTCAAGACAAGGAGGGTATGAAAAGGCTCTTTAAGGCTTTTTCCTTTCCGGGAGGGCTCGGAAGTCATTGCACTCCAGAGCTTCCCGGGTCTATACAAGAAGGTGGTGAGCTTGGATACAGCCTCTCTCATGCCTTTGGTGCGGTCTTTGACAATCCCGACCTTGTGGCGGTTGCCATAGTGGGCGATGGTGAGGCAGAAACTGGACCTTTGGCTACTGCGTGGCACTCCAATAAGTTTTTAAACCCAAAAAGGGATGGTCTTGTTCTCCCTGTGCTTTCTCTCAACGGCTACAAGATAAACAATCCCACACTGTTTGCGAGAATTCCAAAGGAAGAGCTCATTAGTCTTTTGAGGGGCTATGGCTATGAGCCACTGTGGGTAGAGGGAGAAGAGCCAGAAGAGGTGGCTGGTCAGATGAAGGAGGTCATGGAGTCTGCCTTTGAAAGGCTTATGGACCTGCGTGGAAAGGAGAAAAGACCTGTGCTTCCTGCCATAGTGCTAAAAACACCCAAAGGTTGGACAGCACCAAAGAAGTTTAGAGGAAAATACATAGAGGGTTATTGGAGGTCTCACCAAGTTCCTCTTTCTGACGTTCATGAAAATCCAGATAGCTTAAAGCTCCTTGAGGAGTGGCTACAGAGCTATAAACCAGAGGAGCTCTTTGACCAAGAGGGTAGACCTCTTATAAACCTTAGCGAGCTCTTTCCAGAAGAGGGCAGAAGGCTTGGAGATACTCCCTTTGCCAACGGTGGGCTTTTGAGAAAGCCTCTTGACCTACCAAAGGCAGAAGACTATAGCGTGGAGAGGTTTACTCTCCATAACAACACCTTGCCTCTTGGATACTACCTTAGAGAAGTTTTAAAGAAAAACCCCCACAACTTTAGAGTTTTTGGACCGGACGAGACCGCCTCAAACCGACTACACCCCACCTTTGAAGCTGGCAAGGTATGGATGTTAGAGAGACTTCCTGTGGACGAGGATGAAGGCTATCTGAGCCCTACGGGCAGGGTTATGGAGATGCTCTCTGAGCATACAGTGGAAGGTTGGCTTGAGGGTTATATACTTACGGGAAGGCATGGTATTTTGAGCACCTATGAAGGCTTTGCTCCCATAATAACCTCAATGGTAAACCAGTTTGGAAAGTGGTTGGATATATCTCAAGATGTGCCTTGGAGAGCTCCCATTAGTTCTCTTAATCTTTTGCTTACCTCTGTGGTTTGGAGACAAGACCACAACGGCTTTACCCACCAAGACCCTGGCTTTATAAACAGCATAGTGGATAAGTGGCCCAATGTGGTAAGGCTTTATTTTCCATGCGATGCTAACACCCTTTTGGCAACGGTGGAGCTGTGCCTTAAGTCCACAAACAGAGTAAACATCATTGTAGTTGACAAGCAGGCACACCCTCAGTATTTGGATTATCAGAGTGCCTACTCACATGTGATAAAGGGTATAGGCATCTTTGACTTTGCAAGCACCCACACAGATAGAGAACCCGATGTGGTCCTTGCAAGCTGTGGTGATATACCCACAAAGGAGGCTATAGGTGCGTCACTGCTCTTGAGAGAGTTCTTTCCAGACTTAGCCATAAGGTTTGTGAACGTGGTAAACCTCTTTAGACTTACTCCAGACAGCGAGCATCCCGACGGTCTTCCAGACAGGGATTTTGACGCCTACTTTACCACAGACAAGCCCATAATCTTTAACTTCCACGGTTATCCTTGGCTTATCCACAGGCTCACCTACAGAAGAAGAAACCACAAGAACCTGCATGTGAGAGGCTACAGAGAAAACAGGAAGATAGGCATAGATGCCACACAAATTCAACCCTTCCTTAAAGGAAGAGGTGGCATTACCACTCCTCTCCAGCTTGCCATACTAAACCAAATAGACCGCTTTAGCATTGCCATAGACGTTATCCAAAGAACGCCAGCATTGCAGTCGGTGGGAGGCAGATACATAGACCTCTTAAAGGATATGCAGATAAGAGCCCTAAGGCATGCCTACGAAGAAGGCGTAGACGCACCGGAGTTTTCCGATGAGAACTTTCTTGTGCCTAAACTACGGAAGCTCCTCTCTTAAGTATGCCCTCTTTGAGGGTCAGAGGCAAATCCTAAAGCACAAGAGGGTCTTAAGAGGGGAAGGCTTATCCCAAGCACTAAGGGAGCTTGCAAAGGAACTTCCAATTAGCCCAGAGGTAGTCCTGCACAGGGTGGTGCACGGTATGGAACACAAAAGCCCTATGCCTATAGAAGGTCAAAGTCTTGAGATACTGCGAGAGCTTGCACGTATAAATCCTCTCCACAACTCCATAGCCTTGGAAGGCATAGAGCAGAGCCTTGAGCTTTTTAGTAAAAGCCAACACTACGCTATTTTTGATACGGACTTCCATTCAAGCATGCCAGAGAGTGCAAGAATATATGGACTGGACTACGAGCTATATCAAAGGGGTATAAAGAGGTATGGCTTTCATGGCATTTCCTACTCCTACCTTTTGAGACGGTCTAAGCAGGTTCTTGAGAAAACAAAGCCAAACCTCATAATGATGCACTTGGGACAAGGCTGTAGTGTATGTGCGGTAAAGGAGGGGGTTTCTGTGGATACTTCTATGGGCTTTACGCCTCTTGAGGGTCTCCTTATGGTGACAAGACCTGGCGATGTGGACGCTGGGGTTATACTCCATATGCTAAGGTCTGGCTTGTCTGTGGAAGAATTGGAAAGAAGGCTATACAGAGAGAGTGGTATAAGGGCTATAGCGGGGGTCTCTGACTTTGAGGAGCTTCTCACTTTGAAAAGGAACGGCAACAGGAGGGCAATCCTTGCCTTTGAGGCTTTCCTGCATAGGCTTTTGAAGTATGTGGGTGCTTATTGGTTTTTCTTAGAGGGAGAGGTGGACGCCCTTGTTTTTTCCGGCGGTATAGGAGAAAACAGTCCAGAGGTAAGAGAAGAGCTTTGCAAAAGGCTTGCCTTTCTTGGAGTTGAGCTTGACCAAGAGGCAAACAGAAAAAACCAAGAGGTCATAAGTTCAAAGGGTAGTAGTGTAAAGGTCTTGGTGATACAAACGCAAGAAGAGTTGGAAATGGTTAACATATTCGTGGAAAGTAATAAAATCATATAGCAAGAGGTAAAAGGATGAGATATATGAAGCTCCTTTTTGTGTTTGTTTTTCTTGCCTACGCTATTACGCCCGAGATGAAGCTAAGGAGGGTGCAAGAGGACATTTATATGGTTAGGGGTGTGGATGCCCTGCCCTCTGTGGAAAATAGAGGCTTTATGTCCAATGCCTTTGGGGTGCTAACAGAGGAAGGTTGGGTTGTGATAGATGCCCTGTCCACTCCAGAGCTCTCAAAGGAATTTGTGGACAACCTTATGAGAGTAAGGAAAGCCCCCATAAAATACGCCATAATCACCCACTACCACCCTGACCATTGGTATGGAGCAAAAACTTACAAAGAGCTTGGAGCAAAAATAGTAGCCCACAAAAAGCTCATGGACTTCTACCAGTCAGGAGAGGCACAGCTTGCCCTTGAGAACGCAAAGCAGAGGTTTGGCAACCTTTTCAAAAGCGTAGTCCTTGTCCCACCAGACATAGTGGTAGAGGACAAATACACCCTCAAGGTGGGTGGGAAGACCTTTGAAGTTATATACATGGGACCAGCTCACACAGACAACGACCTTGTGGTATACATGCCTTCGGAAAAGGTGCTCTTTACAGGAGACCTTGTCCTCTATAACCGCATACCCTTTATGGGGGATAGGGGAGCAAGCTCAAAGGGTCTTGTGGAAGCCCTACATAAGATTAAGAAGATGGATGCAAAGGTGATTCTTGGTGGACACAACGAGCCTATGGACATGTCCGCTGTGGATTTTACTCTCGGGTATGTGCAGTTTCTCAGAGAGAACATAAGGAAAGCCAAAGAGCAAGGCAAGAACATAGACGAAATAAGAGAAGCCTTAAAGGAAAACCCTTACAGAAAATATGTCATGTATGACGCCTTTCACAACGCCAACGTCTTTAGGGTAGATGCCGAGCTTGACATGGAGGAATGATGAAGGTAGGTGTGATAAGTTTGGGATGTGCCAAAAACCTTGTGGACACGGAGGTGCTTCTTGGAAAGTTAAAGGAAGGTGGTGCAAAACTTGTTAATGACCCAAAAAAGGCGGATGTGATAGTTATAAACACCTGCGGTTTTATTGAGCCTGCAAAGAGAGAAGCCATAGAAACCATCTTAGAGTTTGTGGAAGACAAAAAGGTTATAGTGATGGGATGTCTTGTGCAAAGGTATAAGGAAGAGCTTCAAAAGGAAATTCCAGAGGTGCTCGCCTACTTTGGGACAGAAAGCTGGGACAGTGTGGTGGAGTTTCTGGGATTGGAGAAGAAGGAGAAAACTCAGAGGGTGCTTACCACGCCCAAGTCTTACGCATACCTAAAGATTGCAGAAGGGTGCAATAGGCTTTGCTCCTTTTGTGCCATACCCTTGATAAGAGGTAAGCACCGCTCCAGACCTATTGAGGAAATATTAGAGGAAGCCAGATACCTTGCAAGTCAGGGCGTAAAAGAGCTTTGCATAGTCTCACAAGACACCACCTACTACGGAAGAGACCTATACGGAAAGGGCTATCTTATAAAATTACTGAGCGAGCTTGAAAGGGTAGAAGGCATTAGGTGGATAAGACTTCTATACCTCTATCCCACAGAGATAGAGGATGACCTGCTTGACTATATGCAAAGCTCAGAAAAGGTCCTACCTTACTTTGATATGCCACTGCAACATATAAGCTCTAAGGTTTTAAGGAGCATGAGAAGAGGCTATGAGGAGGGCTTTGTAAGAGGTCTTATAGAAAAGGTTCGCACAAAACTGCCACAGGCTGTCCTAAGGACAACCTTTATAGTGGGCTATCCCACAGAGGAAGAAGAAGATTTTCAAAGGCTCTTGGACTTTGTTTCGGAGGGGCACTTCCACTGGGTTGGTGTCTTTACCTACTATCAAGAGGAAGGCACTCATGCCTTTTCTTTGGGAGACCCACTGTCAGAGAAGGAAAAGGAAAGAAGGAAAGAAGAGCTCCTAAGAATTCAGGAAGGGATAACCCTTAGAAAAAACCAAGAGCTTATTGGGAAGGAGTTGGAGCTTTTGGTGGATGGCTTTGACGAGGAGTTTGGCTACGTGCCAGTGGGTAGAATTTACTCACAAGCTCCAGAGGTGGACGGCATAACTTACGTGGAGTCTGATAGGGAGCTAAAGCCAGGGGACATAATAAGAGTGAAGATAACTCAAGTGGGAGGGTATGACCTTGGGGCTATGAAGCTTGAAGAATGAGATAGGTCATAAACTTTTGCACGAAAAGCTATACTTGACTTAAAATAGTAGCCCACTATGGGTATAAAGAAGGTAAACAGAAAAGCTTTTCTCAGCCTGTTGGAGACGGTGTTTTTTGTAGATTTCATAAAGGGTCTTTCTGTGACCCTCATAAACCTTTTCAGAAGACCTATAACCACCAACTACCCTATAGAAAAACTTACTCCACCTAAGCGATACAGAGGAGCTCACGGACACTTTGTGTGGGATGGCACAGAGCCGGATTCTCTAAAGGCTATAGAGAAGTTCATGAGCTACGAAAAGGGTAAAAGCAGATGCGTTGCCTGTTATATGTGCCAGACCGCCTGTCCTATGCCAACCCTTTTTAGAATAGAAGCGGTGCAGATGCCTGACGGCTCAAAAAAGGTGGTGCGTTTTGATATGAACCTGCTTAACTGTCTCTTTTGTGGTCTTTGTGTGGACGCCTGTCCTGTAGGCTGTCTTACCATGACAGACCTTTATGAACTGGCAGGATACACAAGGAGGTCTGCGGTCCTTAGGATGGATAGACTTGAGGAAAACGCCATAGATTGGAAAAAGAGAAGAGGCTCTGAGCCAGACCGTATTTGGATAGATGACAAGCAAAGAGAAAAGCTCTGGGGGAAGATAGAATGGAATGGCTAATTTTTGCTTTTTTGTCCACTTGGGCTGTAATTTCCACCTTGGGCGTGCTCTTTCTCAAAAACCCAGTCCACGCCATACTCTCCTTTATAAGCCTAATCCTTGCTATGGCTGGCATGTTCCTTCACCTTGGGGCGGAGCTTCTTGCAGGTTTGCAGTTGATAATATACGCAGTTGCCATAGTGGTCTTTTACGTGCTTGTTATTACCACCATACCTTGGGAGAAGGTAAAGAAGTTTGAAGGCTTCTACAAAAGGGAGTTTTTCTTTGGCTTTCCTCTTTTGCTGGGAAGTTTTGCACTCTTTGCCTACGCCATACTCAAGGGAAACTTTGCCAGCGTAGGTCTTGAGGTCAAGGACAATGTAAAGGAGGTGGGTAAAAGCCTTTTCACCACTTACCTCTTTCCTCTTGAAGTGGCTTCTGTTATACTATTGACCGCCATGATAGGAGCCATTCTTCTTGGGAGGAAAGAGGAGTGACTATAGAGAAGGCTTATCTTCTTATAAGCATCTTTTTGTTCCTTTCTGGTCTGCTTGGTGTTATCATAAGAAAAAACCTTATAACATTGCTTATAAGCACGGAGCTCATGCTGAACGGGGTGAACCTTGCCTTAGTTAGTGTGGACAGGCTCGTAGGTGGTATAGAAGGGCAGGTTTTTGCACTCTTCATACTTGCGGTTGCCGCCTCGGAGGTTGCGGTAGGTCTTGGTCTTATAGTTGCTCTATTTAGGCTGAAGGGCTACGAAGGCTCTTCCGAGATAACGCATTTGAGGGAATAAGATGGAAGGCTTGGTGGTTCTTATCTCACCTCTAATAGCCTTTTTGATAATAGGTCTCTTTGGCTCAAG
>JBBKAW010000026.1:7384-9668 GCA_037722135.1 Aquificaceae bacterium | reverse complement strand
AGGCAACTGGGAGTGGAAGTTAAGGGAAATGCCAGATAGAGAGCTTTGGGAGTGGCTCGGTTTAATGTGTGAGCTGTATGGGAGGAAAATTTAGGTTTTTTCTCTTTGGCTTTTTGTTATAATGGTCTTGAAAAAAATCTGGGAGGTGGCATAATATGGCAGTGCTTATCATCTTTCTGCTTATTATGGCTGGAATGTTAGTCTTTATCATCTTAAAACATGGAGGCTCATGGCGTTGTGACGCTGCTTTAGCTGAAGATGACACTTCCAGCGATGACTCATCTGATGGAGGCTCTTCGGACGGAGGGTCATCTGGTGATTGATACAAGGCAAGTCCAAGAAAGGCTCAGGGCTTTGGGCTATGGTGGTTTCTACACGTGGTATGACCCGCCGGGGACTTATTATGACTGGCATAGGCATCTGCAAGAGCGAGAGGGCAGGCTTTAAGTCCTCCACTACCATTTAAAGACATGCTAATATGTTTAAATAAGCGTTCGTAATCTTTACCACAATCAACTTTTATAGCCTCATAGCACCTACACAGTTAAAATCCTCCCTTAAAAAGCACAGGAGGATAACTATGAAAAGGCTTATAGTCCTTGGTGTAATTAGCATTTCCTTGGCACAGCCGGTGATTGACCCACCCTTTGCGGATAGGCTCTTTCCCTATGTAACCTATGGTGAGGTTTGGACAGGCACGCCTGCGGTGATTAAGGATGCGGTTATCCCAAATACACTTGTGGTCTATGGCTCAAAGGAAGACCCTGATATAGTTGCCCTTGCTGGCAGGATAGCCTACTATCTTGGACAATGGACGGAGGACATAGGCTTTACCGCAGAAGATGTTCGTCAATCTAAAATGCCAGAGCTTTTAGTAAGCGACCAAAGGCTAAAGAGTATAAACTACCAAAATCTCATAGTGGTGGGAGTAAACAACGACATAGTAAAAGAGCTGGGTTTGAGCTTTGAAAAACCCACTATAAAGGTAGTGCAAAAAGATGGCAAAAATATACTAATCGTAGGTGGTGCCAACAAGGAACAGATAATGCAGGCAGGTAGGTATCTTGCAGATGTGAGGCTCAACTTCAAAGCGGGTGCATACAGAACCTTTTTCTCCTTTGTAGCTCTTAGAGGCTATATAGAAAAGGGTGAGTTTGACGCAGGGCTAAGGCTCATAAGAAGCCCTATGGGGCTATCCGCCTGTGGAAAGAACATGGCTTTGGCAGGTCCGATGGTAGCCCAGTGGGGAGATGACCTCAAGGCAGTTGTCAGACACAGAAACAACATCCTCTACAATGAGCTTCCAAAAGCCCTTGAGGCAAAGGATAAAGAAAAGGCGGTTAACCTCTGGAAAGAAGCTATGCTTACTTGCTACCAGTGCCATCAAGGCATAAACGTGCCACAGGTAAGAAGGTTCAAACCCATAGAGAGCATACACGCCAAACACCAGCAAATAGCAGAGAGCTTTGGTCTTGTAAAGGTTATTGGCACAGAAAAATCCTGCATAGCCTGTCATGCAGGACCTACAACAATAAGAGGCTACAAGTAGGTTATACTTAACCTATGGCGAGTAAGAAGTGGGTTGTGAGCCTTTTGCTCATAGTCCTTTTTCCTATTCTCCTTACACTGCTTGTAGTTCGCCTTGCCTTCACAGACCTTTTTGTGGAGTTCCTATATAAAAGAGTAGACCTACCACCAGACCCAATGCCCTATGAGCTACGACTAAGCATAGCCAAACTCGGGCTTAGGTCTGTTCTTTCAGACAGTGGCATGGAAGAGTTTAAAAGCTCTGGACTTTTTAACGAAAGAGAGATAAAACATATGAAGGATGTAAAAAGGCTGTTGAGTTTTTTCTTTGGCTTTTTGTATATTACTCTTCCTATTTGGCTTTTGGGCTTCTTTAGCCTAAAGAATAGAAAAGATATGGGAAAGGTTTTGTTCTTTGGAGGATTTCTTCTTGAGGTATTTGTCCTCTTTGTGTTAATTGCTTCTGCGGTTAACTACGATTGGCTTTTTACTGCCTTTCATAACCTTTTCTTTGACCCTTATTCCTGGCGTTTTAGAGATGAAGACATGCTTTTGAGAGTCTATCCCATGGACTTTTGGTTTAAGGCAACCTTGTATACTGCCTTAGGAGTTTTTCTTGTAAATCTTTTCCTTCAGACCCTTGGTTTTATCCTTTGGAGAAGAAGTTCCTGAGCTTCTCTTCCGCAGGTCCAGGCATTCCTACTATTTTAAGAAAATCCACAGGAAGATACTTAAGGTAAAGAAAAGACGCATAACC
>JBBKAW010000026.1:0-7284 GCA_037722135.1 Aquificaceae bacterium | reverse complement strand
TCTATGGCAAACCTAAAACCTGCCTCTTTTAAGCCTTTTAGAAAACTACTCATCCTACCTATATCCTGTATTGCCTCCCTTTCTGTTATCTCAAAGACTATACGAGCAGTTTCAACACCATAAGTCTTTGCCCTTTGCACCACATCCTTTATAAAGTCATCCGTAAGGTCCTGAGGAGAAAGATTAATAAACAATAGGATATCCTTTTTATCCTTAACAGAAGCTATCTTCTGAAACAATCCTTCTATCATGGCAATGTCCAGCTTTTGAATAAGCCCCATATCTTCTGCTATGTTTATAAACCTGCTTGCAGGAAGAAGCTCATCGTCCACTTTTAGCCTCATCAGTGCTTCAAAGCCCTCAACCTTTTCGGTGCTTAGATTAACTATGTCTTGCAAGAATACCTATATAGATGCCTTTTCAAGGCTCTCAAGGACCTTTCTCTCAATCCTTCTAAAGGATAATCTTCATAAAGGCTATATTGATATTCTCTATCCAGATAAGTCTTACCAAGATTCTGCAAAAACTTACCCATTTCCATAAGCTCTATAGCAGGCATATCCTTCTTTTCCTCTTCATAAGCCTGAGCAAGCCATTTTTTATTTTTGAGGTCGTAAATAAAGAGGTTAGAAATACCATAGGTTGTGCCTTTTCCCAACTTTATGTAGAAAATATCTCCTTCCTTGAAAGGCTTTTCCTTCATTAGGAGAAACAAGAGCTTTCTTGTAGATTCCATTATAGCCTTTGACTCCTTTCTTACACTTAGATAGAGCACGCTAAAGGTAAAGAGTCCATAACCCACCGCTCTATAAAAGGAGGCAAGAGGAACCATGAAGTCAAACACGTGCTTGTGGAGAGCAAGAGAAAAGGTAAAAACCGAAAGAGCAAGAAAACCCACAGAAAGACTTACATAGGGCGATACCCTTTCTCCAAAAAACCTTTTTTCTGTATATGTAAACCGCAATAAAGGATAAAAGCACAAAACTTATAACATCGTAGGCAGTCTTATACCAAGTTGGCTTGACACTATCCATCTGTAGGAATATGGGAGGAAGATGGGAGTAATATAGGACAATTCCTAAAAAAGATAGATATACTTACCGCAAAGGCTTGCTTGGTAAGGACAAGATTATCTTGAAAGCTATAGGCTATGAGAGATATTATAAAACCTGCGCTTAAAATTAATTAGCCCAGATATTTAGTCATATTCTACTCATTATAATCGTAAGAACCACTTGGAACTTTAGAGCTTATTAGCTTTAGGATAAAGTCCGCTACTTTTTCTGGAGGCTTTAGGGTCATTGGGTCCTCGTGTGGATATGCTTTTGCTCTCATCTGCGTTCTGGTAGCACCGGGGTTAAAGGCGTAAACCCTTATGTTCTTATCTTTTAGCTCCTCTGCCAAGAGCAGACTAAAACCTTCTATACCAAACTTGGAGACCGCATAAGCTCCCCAGTAGGGTGCAGGTCTTTTGCCAGCACCGGAAGACATATTAACTATAACTGAGCCAGGGTTCATGTAAGGAAGTGTATATTTTGTCATATAGAAAACTCCGTTTACATTAACCCTTATAACCTCTTCCCACACATCCTCAGGATAGTCCTCAATAGAAACCCTCTCACCCAAAATGCTTGCGTTGTTTACCAAAAGGTCAATGCGTCCCATATTCTGAACGCAAAAGCGGACAAACTCCATAACAGAAACCCTATCCCCCACATCACAGGCTCTTATGTATAGACTTTGAGGGTTTCCCAGTTCTTCTTTTAATCTTCTTAGGTCTTCTTCTTTTCTTGAACAGGTGCAAACTTGCCAACCCTCCTTTATAAGTCTTTCTACTATTGCCTTTCCTATACCTTTGCTTCCACCAGTTACTATGGCTCTTTTGCCTTTCATGGTTTATATTTTAAGGATATAATAAAGACCTGAAGGAGGTAAAAAATGCTTCTTAACCTTGAGGTAAGGACTCAACTCAAAGACATATTCTCAAAGGAGCTAAAGGAGCAAGTAAACCTAAAGCTCTTCTCTCAAGCTATAGGCTGTGAGACTTGTCAAGTGGCGGAAGAACTTTTGAAGGAGCTTGCGGATGTGGACCCAGAAAAGATAAAGCTGGAGGTCTACTCGCCTCTAATAGACAGAGAGATAAGCCAGAAGTATGGTATTGACAGGGTGCCTACTATAGTGATAGAGGGTGACAAGGACTATGGCATACGCTACATAGGTCTTCCTGCAGGGCTTGAGTTTACTACTTTGGTTCAGGGTATAGTGCAAGTATCAAAGAGAGAGCCAAGGCTATCAGCGAAGACTGTGGAAATGCTAAAAGGCATAGACCTACCCATGGAGATTATGGTCTTTGTTACCACTTCCTGTGGATACTGTCCTTCCGCAGCCATAACTGCTATGAATTTTGCCATGGCAAACGATAACATAACCGCACTAATAGTTGATGCCAGCGAGAATATGGACCTTGCAGAGAGGTTTCAGGTTGTGGGTGTGCCAAAGATAGTTATAAATAGAGGGCTTGTGGAGTTTGTGGGTGCACAGCCAGAAAACAGTTTCCTCGGGTATGTAATATCCGCCTACGAAAAGCTAAGAAGAGAAAATGGACAGGCTTGAGTATTTTAAAAGTTTGTTGGAAAAGACACCGGACAATCCTATGGTGCATTACTCTTTAGCACTGGAATACTACAAGCTAAGAGATTACCAAAACACCATAAGGCATATGGAAAAGTATCTGAGCCTAAAGGAAGATGAAGGTGCAGGCTATCGCATTCTCGCTAAGTGCTACGAAGAGCTTGGTGAATACGAAAAGGCTATAGAAGTCCTACAGGAAGGCGTGCAAAAGGCTCTAAAGCACAACCATCCAAGCATGGCGGAGGAGTTTAGGTCTTGGATAGAGCATTTAAGGTCTTTACAGTCCTTTTAGGGTTTGTGGGTTTTTCCTTTGCCCAGGAGCTAAAAGCCTGCTACAAAGCTTATCTTTTCTTTATGCCTGTGGCAGAGACATGCATAACTTACAAACAGCAAAACAACAACCTTAAAGTTGAAAGCTTTGTGAGAACCATAAATGTGGGTAAGGTGGTAAAAAGGGTATACAACAAGGGTGGTGCGGAGATAAGGCTTCCTGACCTTTCTCCACGACGCTTTGTTTACTATCAAGAAGAGGGGGAGTTCAAGAGGTATCAAGAATACATCTTTGGCAACGGTAAGATAAAGACAACTGAGATAAAATATGTAAAACTGAGCGACCAAATTGAAAAGAAAGAAGAGAAGGAATATAACTACAGAGGCTATGTAGACCCTTATACAGCCAGCTTAATACTGTATAGAGATAGTGCAAGGGTAGACAAGGGGACAGTAAAGATGTTTTATGACGATAAGGAATACCTGCTACCCTACAGTGTTGTAGGAAGAGAAAAAATAGACACGCCAGCGGGCTCTTTTATTGCAAGAAAGATAGAAGTGCATCCTAATATAGAGACAAAGGGTTTACTAAAACCCAGAGGCACATGGTATTTGTGGATAGATGAGGAAACGAACCTGCCAGTTAGGATGGAATTAAAATTTGCTATAGGTTCTGCGTCCGCAAGGCTTGAGAAAGTAGAAGGAGATAAAAATCTTCTTAGGAATGTCTTAAGTGCAAAAAGGTAGGGGTAAATAGCTTCCAAGAGCTCTTTCTTATACTCCTTCTTGTTCTTTTCTTGAGCAGATTGGGCTAAATTTGCTGGCTTTGTAGTAGGTTTTTGAAAATTCTGTAGAAACTCTACAGTTTTTGCTTGAGAAGTAAGAGGACTAATTGATAAAGCACAGAGGTTAAACCCACTGCGTAATAGAAGCTGTGATGATGTTCTATAAACCATATAAGCCTGTAGGCAATAGCCATAAGAATTAGAGGAGACAATGCATTAAAGATGCCTATTAAGTGTTCTCTTGAGGAAGTTTTCTTGTCGTCACCAACTATCCTATTAAGGCTCAGTTTGTAGACTTTGAAATCTGTGGCAAAGGTCTTTCCTTCCCTTTGGGTAAGAAGTGAACCATCCTCAAAGGTGAGTGTTCCCGCTTCCACTCTTGCTTTCTTTGCCACAACCACGCCTTCATTAAACTTGAAAAATATACCTTCAAGGATGTTTCCATCTCTCCTTTCCACATATAAGGTGAACTGTCCGAAGGTGTGAAAGCTCTTTGAAGGGACAGAAGTTAATAGAAGAGCGTAGTATTTTAGCGTAAGATGTCTCCTTACAAAACCAATATCCTCTTCGTTTAGTTTGCTAAACACAAAGGAAAGGGCAAAAATAACAGGAAGTAGCATAAAAATGCTTCTTGTATACAGATTAATAGGTCTTATTCCGAAGGACTGTATAACATGGAGTTTCTTGCTTTCTTTTAATTCAAAGAGCTGGAAGGCAAAAGCTATGAATAGTGCAGTTGGAAGCATGTAAGAGAAATAAAACAAAAACCATAACAAAAGAAAAGGCAAAGAGTCTCTCAAGGGCAGTTGAAACAGTATTTGGTCAAGTCTGATTATCTGGAATATGAGAAATAAAAAAGTAAACAAAAGGCTGATAATCAAAGCAAGTCTAAAAAACCTCCAAAAAAACCAACTAAATATCATTGAGCTTTTATCTTACCCTTTAGCCTTTCCTTTTGGTTCGGTTCTCCTCTTTTACCTTGCATAAGCAGGTCATAGGCTTTTTTGTAATACTCCTGTGCTTCCTCCTCCTTTCCTAACTTGAGGAGGACATCTCCCATATGCTCGTATAGCACAGGGTCTTCCTTCTCCTTTTCAAGAGCTTTGAGAAGAAGCTCCTTAGCCTTTACGTAATCTCCACGGTAATACAAAACCCACGCCATACTGTCTATATATGCGGGGTTTTCTGGGTCCTTTTCAAGGGCTCTTTTTATGAGCTCTTCTGCTTCATCCAATCTTGCACCTTCATACCAAAGGAGAAGAGAGTATCCAAGATGGTTCAAAAGCTCTGGGTCATCGGGGTTTAGCTCAAGAGCTTTTTTGAGGTCTTCTTCCGCAGACAGTATCTTGCCCAATTTGTCGTAGATTATTGCTCTTAGGAAATAACCTCTGTAATCCCTCGGGTTTATCTCCACTGCTTTGTTTACGTATTTAAGAGCCTCCTCAAGTTCTTCCTTCTCACTGTAAAGGCTTCCCGTGATAAGGTTTAGCTGATAACTGTTTGGGTCTACCGCAAGAGCCTTTTTGAGTAAGTCCTCTGCCTTTTGGTATTCTTTCCTATCTATGTATATAACCGCCAGTCTCTCAAGGATCCTTGGGTTGTTGCCTACCTTTTGCTGAAGGTCAAGATATATTTCAAGAGCTTTGTCGGTTTCCTTTTCAAACTCAAGAAGGAGTGCATAGGTATAAGCCACATCGGGATTATCTGGATTTTCCCTATACAGGTTCTCTAAAAGTTCTTTAGCCTTTTTCGTGTCTCCAGACCTTATAAGGATAAGGGCATACTGATACATATAATCGCCGTCGGGATAAAGTTCTGCCAGTTTTTGGTAAACATCCTTTGCTTCTTCATATCTGCCTGTTATTGCATATATGTTTGCAAGCCTTTCTAAGGCACTTCTGTTGGTTGGGTCTTGTTTGAGTATGTCCTTATATAAGCTTTCCGCTCTTGAGTATTCTCCTCTCTGCTCGTATATGCTTCCAAGGGTTATAAAACCAGCTTCAAAGTCTCCTCTCACCTTGAGAGATTTCTCAAGGTATTCTATGGCTTCTTGCTGTTTACCCTCAGAAAGGGCAATTCTTGCAAGCATAAAATAGGGTAGAGGGTTTTCTGGACTAACCTCTGCCAACCTTGTAAGCACACTGCGAGCCTTTGGGATATGTCCTCTTCTAAGATATTCCTCCGCTAAAAAGACCATTATTTCCCTTGACTCTGGGTTCTTTGAATATCCCTCCTCAAGGACTTTTAGGGCTTTTTCTCCTTCTCTTCTTATACTGTATACACTATGGAGCAGAAGATATGGGTCAGGCATATTAGGATACTTTGACTTAAACTCGCTGGCAACCTTGAGTGCCATGTCGTTTTTTTTCAGCTGAAGGGCTAACCTTACAACGTCCACATACAAGGATGGCGTTGGTGCTCTTCCAAGGGCTCTCAGGCAATAGCTTTCAGCTTTGAGTGGTTCTTTCTCTTGATAGAGCCTGCAGAAAACATAATCGGTATATGGATTGTAAGCTAAAGACACACCAAAGAGCAAAAGGAAAAAAAGCACTCTCATTCTAAACTCCTATGTATAATAAGAGAAACTTCCAAAGACCTCAGAAGCTCCGAGGATGTGCTTCCAAGAAGCACCCTCTTTAAGCCAGAAAGACCTCTACTTCCCAATACCACTATGTCTATGTCTGGGTCTTCCTTCAAAAAGTTCCTTATACCATCCGCAGGAGACCTATCCTCAAGTATATAGGCTGAGGCTGTAAAGCCAGATTCTCTAAGCCAGTCCTTAATTTTTTCAATATGTTTTAATTTTTCTTCCCTGTATTTTTCGCTTAGAACATCCCTTATTCCTTCAACAAGTGGCAGTTCAATAGTTTCTTCCACATGTAGAAGAACTATATGAGGAGAAAAGGGCTTTAGTAGGTTTACAGCAAATTCAAGGGCTTTTTTTGCATGCTCCGAGAGGTCATATCCTATAAGGACCTTCTTTATACCCTCTGGTTCCTTTCCCTTTAGCACAAAAACAGGCTTTTTTGAATACTTCACAACCTTTTCTGTTGTTGAGCCAACTAATATCCTTTCCACAAGACCCTTTTTGTGGCTTCCCATAAAGACAAGGTCGTATGCCTCTTCTTTCTCTAACACCACCTCCGCAGGCTCTCCTATTTCTACGAGAATTTCCACTTCCAGAGGCTTTAAAAACTCCACGAGACCTTTTAACCTCTCCTTTGCCTCTTCCTTTTTTCTCTCCTGAAGCTCTGCCAGTAGCTCAAGGTCTACTGTGCTCATACCAAAGCTCTCTGGATAAGGAAGGTAAAGCACAGGAGACACTGTATGAAGAAGATGGACCTTGGCATTGTGAGCTTGGGCAAAGAGTTTCACTACTCTAATAAGCGGGTTTGTTATCTCCGTAAAGTCAACTGGTGCAAGGAATTTCATCTTCATCTCCTCCCTTCAAAATTACTAAAAAGCTCTAAGAAGTCTACACTCACTTCACATCCATCCAGCTTAAAAACCCTATCCAACTTTTCTCTGTATTTTCCATCTACAAGCTCAAAGACCTTTACCATCTTCTCGTCAGGATAAACAAGGACAAAGTATTTCA
>JBBKAW010000025.1 GCA_037722135.1 Aquificaceae bacterium | reverse complement strand
GTATGAAAATTATAACCTCGGAATTTTCCTAAAGTCCTTAACCTACTTTGAAGATGCGGAAAGAGAAAAGAACCCTCATATAGACCCCTTTTGGGAAAATATTAAGAATTTCATGTCCCTGCTCATTAAATCTGAATATAAGCTCTACGACCATCCCTCTCCATAGGGGTCTCGGATAATCATAACCCACTTGCGGAGTAAATTTGTTATAATATTACCTATGGGGATGGAGGTAAGGATGGAGGATTCTATCCATTCCTCAAGCTCCAAAAATCGTTTTATTTTCTGGGTTCATGGTGGTATTCGTGGCAAAAAGGTAGTGGAATTTGAGTATAGAGGATACAAGGGAGATGAAACTATACAGATAATACCGGGTAAAGTCTTGGAAGACTTCTACAAAAATAGCGTAAAGCTCTATGCCTTTGTGCCACACTCTCTATATACAAAAAATTGGGATGAAGAGTATAAACAGATACAGCAGGATATTGAAGAGGTTGAGCTTATTCCTATGCCAAGTTTGGGAAATATAAACCGCTACCACTTTGGCGGGACTTATGAATACATTAAGTTTTGGATATTCCTTAATCTTCTAAGGGTATATCTCTCAGAGGGCAAAGGTATATATTACTGCGATATCTCTCAGGGGCTAAATGTTTATATGGATGCTCTCAGAGAAGCCTTTAGAAACCTTGTGGTCTTTGATAGACTTATGCACTTTCCAACTGGTTCTATTGAGGCTAAGCTCTTATATTCAGACCCTATACTTCACGGCGTGGAAACACCAAAGATATACGATGATGTAAACATAGAGGTAAAGGTTTGGTTTGACACACCTATAAAACAGAAACCAGATGAAAGCTTTGCAAGGAAACATTGCTTAGATATAAGCATAGAGAGGATACTAAAGAACTACTATAGAACCTACAGAGCCATAAAATACAATGCACCGGGCGTAGTTATAACCTTTGGATACGATACTCCAGAGAGAATAAGAGAAGAATTGGAGAAACTCTTGAAGAAATACATAGAGGAGTATGACCCGGGAGAGTTTAAGGAGGATGTGAAAAGGTATGAATATACAATACCTGAGGCTATTGGAGAAAAGTTTGCCATCTTTCACTCTTTGGCACTATACTACCATATATCCAAAAGCCTTCAAACACTTGGTATAAAGCCAGAGGGTAAGAGTGAGTTCACTATAAAGGATATGAAAAAGTTTTGCAAAGTTTACCTCTCTTATGGACTGTCTGTAAATGCGGATATGCTTGAGATGGATATGGGGAGGCTCGGGAATGTCCGTGCTGGAGAGAATTGGGAAATTTACGGAAGATTAATTAATAACAACTTCAAAGAAACTGATGCAGAAAAATTATTAAGAGATGATAGGGCTAAAAGGAACTTTTACGCACATTCTGGTTTGGAAAACAACATTGTGTTTGTCAGAAAGGGCGATAACGGGGAGATTTTATTAAAGTATAGGGAAGAGATGAGAAGTGTAGTGGAGAGATTTCTTTACGATGACCATGTATACGAAAGGGTTTGTGAGGGAGAAGGATGAGAAAGTTAACCTTTGAGCTGGAATTTATTACTCCTGCTTTTATAGGTAATGCACAACAGCATGCGGAGCTTAGACCTGCCAGCTTTGTGGGGCTTTTGAGATGGTGGTGGAGGGTAATATTGGCAACCTATCTCAATAATAGTGAAGAAATATTTAAATACGAGGCAGAGCTTTTTGGCTCTCAAGAAAAAACTGCTAAGATAATGGTAAGAACAAAAGGTAATGTATCTACCGTTGATATACTAAAGGATAGAAGAGAGCCAATATATATGCTTGGTATGGGGGCAAAAGGGAGAACTTGTATCCCTTCTGGCTCTAAGTTTTATCTGGAGGTAATTTATAGGGAAGTTTCTGAGCAACTTGTAAGAAGTCTTGTAAACCTTGCAATTAACTTTAGTGGTATAGGATACCGGGCGAGAAAAGGCTTTGGAAATATGAAAAGCAAAGAAGAGCCTCCAAGCCTAAGACTCCTAAGTAGAGACTATTGGTCTGAAATACTAAGTAAAGACAAGATTTTCAAAGATATACCTAAAAAAGGCTCTGGATTTAATGAGCTTCCTAACTTGAATAACCTAAGGGTGCTTAGGTATCAAAGGGCTTTTGATGACTGGGAAGATGCCATAAGATTTCTTGGAAACCTATATAGGAATGTAAGGCTAAAAAATGACAGAACCTATGAATACAAAACGGGTATAGCTCAATACATAAGGTCAAATCCTATACCTAAATCTATTGAATTGAAAAACTATGTGTTTGGTTTGCCAATAATGTATCAAAGTAGAAGCCTTGAAAAAAGACAGCAAAACAATAAACCAATAAGACCTCAAGCTCAATTAAACTGGTCTACTCAAAGAAGGCAAGAGAACGAAGAAAGGGGTGATAGAAGAAGAGGCTCTCCCTTTATCTTTCTTGTAAAGGAAGATGGTTTTTATGTGCTTGCTTTTATGTGCAGATTTCTTCCAGAAGGTGCTAACTTTCTACTTCAAACCAAGGGTAAATACTGGGACATATTAGGAACGAGAAGACCCGGCAGGGAAAACCTTCCCTATTCTGAAGAAAAGTTCCGTAGGGATTTTGAAGATGCGGTCTCAAGATTAAAGAGTGTAGGCTTTGTGGAGGTAAAAGTATGAAACTATGCATCTTCACCTTCTCTCCCGTGCAGAGCTTTATATCTCAATCAAGAAAACTCCTTGACCTTTTTAACTCCAGCTTTTTACTTTCGTATTTTACAGAAAGGCTTATAGAATACATAAGAAATGAGGGGTTGGGAGATGTGGTGTATCCTGTTTATGCACCCGGGCTTAAAAGCACAGAGCTTGCGGGGTATCCCAACAGAATAGTGGTAAAAAGCACACAAGACCTTTGTGAGAGGCTAAGGGAAGTTTTTGAGAAAACCTGGGAAGATATATACAACCATGTCATACTATCTCTTGGTTTATCTGCCAAGGAGCGTCTTCAATTTGAAAAACATGTGGATGGATACTTTGAGAGTTTCTGTGAGTGTCAGGACTTTATAGATAAAAAGCAATGGCTTGAGACTATGGAGTTATGTCAAGTGGAAGATGCGGAGGACTATGGATACACTTACGACCTCGTGGAGAGATTTCTGGGTGCTAAAAAGAGCTTTAGGGCATATAGGGGTAGGGTGGATGAAGAGACTTACGACGAGAAGTTTCCGGATGGTTGCACCCTGTGTGGAGAGCGTCCTGCCTTGGCTATAGATTGGGAGAGCTTAAGAAGGAAAAAGAAACTGCTCTTGTCAAGTGGGGAAAAACTCTGTGGCGTGTGTCTTACAAAGAGGTTTGCTATGGAATACTTTAGGGAGGTTGGGAGGTTAAACAAAAAGGGCTTTTCATCCACAAAGGACTTTGCATGGGCTCCTTTCAAAAATAGGCTAATAGAGGATAAGAGGAATGACAGAAATAGGGATGTTATAAGCAGGCTGGAATACTTGGTGGGGCTTGTGCTGGGTAAGGAAAGTATGCCAATAGAGTATATAAGTGCGGATTGGCTTGACCCAAAGGATGTGAGAACTATGATGGAAGAGGCGGAGCAGGAAGATAGAAAGCATTACGAAGAACTGCTTGATTTTCTTGAGGGGGTCTTTTATGACAAGGAGATAACAGGCTATAAAAAGCCAGACAACTCCTACTTTGGACTCCTTATGATGGACGGGGACAATATGGGTAAATGGCTGGGGCTAAAGAGGGAGCTTAGAAAGGAAAAGCTAAGTGAAGACTTCCATAGGAGATTTTCAGAAGGTCTTTCTGAATATGCCAATAGTGTCTATCAAAAGGCACAAGAGAAAAAACCTTGTGTGGAGCTTGTGTATGCAGGTGGAGATGACGTGTTGGCGGTGGGCTATCCTACAAGTCTTTTGGACTTTGCGGAAGATATAAGGGGGAACTTTTCAAAAACTCTTAAGTTAGAGGAAGCTACCACAAGTGCAGGCTTGGTGGTGGGACACGAAAGCGAAAACCTTAGGTTCTTGCTTGAGGAGCTAAGGGAGGCGGAAAAACTCGCCAAGCGAGAGGGAAGGGATAGGATATGCATAAGTGTAGTCGTGAGAAACTCTCAACCTGTGAGGGTTGTTCTTAAATGGAATGACCTGCAACTTTTTAAGAAGATAACTGAGTATTTCAAAAAGTCTACAATCTCTCAAAACATGCCTTATGCCCTCAGAGAGGAGTTGTGGCTTTTCAAAGAGGATGCGGACTCCTATAAGCCTATAGTGGTGTCCTTACTAAAAAGACTTTTTGCCAGAAAGAGTAAGTTAGAAAAAGAGGATATTCTATCTTTGATAGAAGATTTAGAAAAGGCTGGGTTTTTGAAAGACCTTAACTCTTTAGAGCATCTCTTTTACATAGCACGCTTTTTCTCCAAGTTGGAGGAAGGGAATGAAGCTGTATGTGTTTGAACCTTACGATGTTTTGAGTTTTGGCGGGCTTAGGCATTTTGCTGGGGGAGAAACCCATGTGCAAAAAAGTGCTTTTCCACCACCTATAATGAGGTTTTTCCACATATTTGAAAGGGTTTATGGAGTTTTTCTGTATAAGGACGGTATGGTGTATATCCCTTTGCCTGCGGACGTGGTAAAGGAAAGAAAAAAGGAAGACAAGCCTAATATAAAGATACTTAAGCTAAATGAAAGAGGTATTCCTCTCATTACGGGTGTTGAAGGTGCATACGAGCAGGCAAGGGAATACTTTATAAGTCTTAAAGACTTTTTTACAAAATATGCGAAGGGTCAAGGGGACTTTTCTATCTGTAGCCTTAGGGACTTTATCCAAAAGGAGCAAAGGGTTGGTATAAGCATAGATAAGGACACAAGAACTGCAAGGGATAGGTTTTTATACTCTCAAGACTTTTTGAGGTTTTCAGAGGGTTCTCGTATTGGGGTTTTGGCGGAAGGTTTAAGAGAGGACATAAGGGATAATAGGGTCTTCCTTGGCGGGGAGAGAAGGGTATCTTACATGCATAGTGAAGACCTTAAGGTTTTTGAAAAGCCCGTATCCATACAAAAGGGAAAGCTTTACAAGTTCTACGTCCTTAGCCATCTCTTTATAGAAGGTGGTCTTAAAGAGAATTTGAAAATAGGAAACTTGAGGTTTAAAGTGCTATGGTTTTTCAGTGCTGGCATAGAGTATGTTTCTGGCTTTGGAAAGCCCTTTTTGGAGATGATAAAGCCGGGGAGTGTGCTTTTGTTGTCTGCTTTGGATGAGGGTGGGATGGGTTGTTCCATATGTCAGATAGAGTCCGTTCCTACGGTTAACTATAAAAAGAGGATGGGTAAGGATAAGAAAACGCTTTGGGATTTGGAAAACTTTTTGCAAAGAGGATGGAATAGTGGAATACTTTTGGAGGTGGAAGGATGAGTAAAAAGGTAGACAAAATAATTAGTCTACTGGAGAGCATAAACGAAAAGTTGAAAATGGGTTTTCCTCGTGTAAGAGATAATAATCATGCCTTGTTTACTTATAGCGTGAACTCCATTTCTGGGTTTATGGTAAAACTTAGAAGAGTAGAACTGAGTATTCAAACCCAGAGGTCCATATCCTTATTACAGAATGCATTTATCAGATTAGAGCAAGAAAGAGGGGTAAAGTTGTTAGAATTCTCCATTCCAGAATTTTCAAATATGTTAAACAGCAGAATATATCAAATGACCAATTTTATCGCTAATAACTATGAAAGGGTAAAGCCAATAATACAGAAATTAAAGAGTAGTAGTGGTAATCCTGTGATAATTGAATTCTCTGCAGAGGAACAAGAACTAAATAGAACCCTTGAAAGCTTACTTAATCAATTAAAATTTGAGCTATATATATTTTATGAGAAACCATCCAATAATAGCGTAAAGATAAGAAGTGAGGAGTTTATAAAATTTATGAAGGGTGACTGGCTTGAAATTTATACTTTGAGTAAACTTTACAAGTTGATTGGTGCCGATATGGTTATAGTAAAGTCTCTCAAATATCAATTCTATGGTAGTGATTATGAAGTTGATGTAATAGTCTTTGATAGTGCTGGAAATATAGTTCTTCTTTTAGAAAACAAGTCTTCCATAAACAAACAAATCATACACAAAGCGTTTGAGCAAATAGAAAGTCACGCAAAAAACTTAGGTATAGATATCAGTAGGTGTTTCGTAATCCATGCAGATGAACTATCTGAGGAATTAGAGCCCTTATTGAAAGAGCATACAATTACTCTGCTAAATTTCAAAAACATGGAACAGCCTATAAAGAACTTGATTAAGAATTCAATGGAGGTGGAAGGATGAAAAGAAAAACTTACCTGATTGAGGTTTTAACTCCTCTCCATGTGGGAGCGGGTCAGGGGCTGTCTCACGTAGACCTGCCTATAATGAGAGAAGTTCACACAGGCTTTCCCTTTGTTCCCGGCAGTGCCATAAAAGGTTCTGCAAGGGAGTATGCACTCAGAGAAGTCTGGAAAAGACATCTTGCCAACTCGGGAGTGAAACTCTCTGACTTGGACGAAGAGGTTAGCAAAGGCAAAAAGCTAAAAGAGGATGAGACAAAAAAGATAAAGGATGACTTGGAATATCTAAGGTCTGTCTTTGGCACTGCTGGAGAGTTAGAAGAGGGAAGTGCAGGAAAGGTGTCTTTTGGTGATGCAAGCATCTTACTCTTTCCTGTGAGGAGCTTAAGCCACATATTCCTGTTGGTTACTTGTCCCTATGTTATAAGCAGGTTTGCGCGCACTGTGGGTATGGATATCCCTCCACAAAAGGTTGAGGATACAGAAGCCCTCTGCTACTCTATGGAGATAACCATAAACGAAAAGGTGGTGCTTGAGGAGTTTGTCTTTAACGCAAGGGAGGCTGGAGAAGACTTCAAAAAGTTTGTGGACCTTCTTGGAATAGGCTATAAGCATAGGGTGGTGTGTGTGAGCGATACGGTCTTTTCTGAGCTTGTGCAAAACTATACAGAGGTGCAAACCCATGTGAGGATAGACCCAGACAAGGGGACGGTGGCAAGCGGTGCACTTTGGACGAGCGAGTATTTGCCTGCGGAGAGCGTGCTTTTTGTAAACCTTTTCCTTGATGAGGACATTGAATATTCCTTGCCGGGAGAGATGTGGCTTGGTGGCGATATGACTACGGGTAAGGGTAGGGTAAAGATAAGGGAGGTGAAAACATGAGGAGCATGCTTCAAAAGGTGGCAGGCTTAGCCTACGAGTGCGTGGCGGAGGTCAAAGGTAAAGGCTTTGAGGGAAAGTATTCCTCACACGCAAGAAAGCTACCCTCTATGATAGTCCATAACGGACTTTTAACTACCTGTGCCTTTATAAGGTCAAAGCAAAACGACGAAGCTTGGAAGAGGATAGAAGAGCATATTAAGAGATATCTGAAGGAGATAGAAGGTAAGCAAGTGGATAGTCTTGTGAAGTTTTTCTCAGGGCTTGACCTTAAGGAATATAGACTATACACAAGAAAGGTCTTGTATTTTGCACAGTGGCTAAAAAGAGTAGCGGAAGGAGAGCTAAAGTATGAAGAACAGGCTGAATAGTTTCTCAGAACTACCTGCTGGCTTTAAGAGGCAACTTAGCGAGCTTCTCTCAAAGGCAAAATCGCCTCATATTGGTCTTGTCTTTTACAAGGTCTTGGTTTCTAAATTTACAGAGGATGAATTAGAAAAGGGTCTAAAGGCTGAAAGGTTTGCAAGGGAGCTGGATGCCACATTGAAAGAGCTTACAGATTACCGTGTGAACATTCCCAAACTTCCCTGCAAAAAGTCCTTTGAGCTAAAGACCGCTTACAGGTTGGCTATAGGTATGGGCTATCCGTCCCTTTTGGAAAACGGCTTTCTTTTTCACCATACCTATGGCATTCCTTACATACCGGGAGAAACTCTAAAGGGCTTGGCAAGGCATGTGCTTTTGCTTTCCATATACGAAGAGATAAAGGAAAAACTCGCTTCCACACAAGAGCCTCTTAACTATCTTGATAAGTATCTAAGTTCAAAGGAGGAGGAGTTTTCAAAAAATAGCCTTACAGAAACCCTTGACGGGACAGAAATAAGCATAATTCTTAGCGACTACAAGATTAGAGAGCCTCATAGGGTTTTTAGGAAGATTTTTGGAACGCAGGAGAAAAGGGGTGAGGTTATATTCCTTGATGCTTTTCCAAAAAAATTTAACCCTCAGGACCTTGAGCTTGATATTATGAACCCTCATTATGCAGGCTACTACACAGAAAAGGGTAAAAACCCACCGGGAGACTGGGAAAACCCAGTGCCAATAAAGTTTTTAACCTTAAAGAAGGGGACAACCTTTGTATTCTGCTTGGACTATGAGCCTCTTGGAGAAGAAGAGCCTGAGCTTTTGGAGCATGCCTATAACCTGCTGAGGATTGGCTTGGAAAACCTCGGAGTGGGTGGAAAGAAGGCTAAGGGTTATGGATGGTTTGAGGCTTAGGGTAGACCTTAAACTAAGCGATAAATACCTGCCACTTTTGTTTAGAAATAGGGTCATGTCCGCCCTAAAGAGCCTCTTGGGTGAGGAGTATTTTACAGAGAGAAGTCCAAGACCCTTTAGCTTTTTTCTTAGTTTTCAGGGAGAGCTTGACACAAATAGGTTTTTGCTAAAAGAACCCTACGCAAGACTATACATGAGCTTTTTGGACAAAAAACTTGGAGAAGAGACCGCAGGAAAGTTAATTAGCCTAAGAGACTTTCCAATAGACAAAAACCTAAAGATAAGCGTAAATTCCATAAAGAGCCTAAGGGTAAAGAAAATAGACCAAAGGGCTGTCTTTAAAGTGCTTTCTCCTGCAATAATAGAAGACAAGGAAGACAAGCCTATACTGCCGTGGGATGGGAACTTTGAGAGAGAATTTAACCTTCTCCATAGAAAGGTCTTTGACTTGCTTGGATATAGCTACGAAGATGTGAGTTTGAGGTATCTCTTTTGGAAAAAGGTGGTGATAAAGCATACCCTAAGAGGTTTTAGAAGGGCAAGCGGTAAAAGGGTTATGTATCTCACAGGCTTTGTAGGCAGGTTTGAGCTGAAGGGAAACCCAGAGAGCCTAAAGCTTTTATATCTGAAGGGTTGGGGCGTTAGGACAGGAGAGGGTTTTGGCTTTGTGGATGTGTTATAATATGAGCAGTGGATTTTCGGGGGCTCTTGCTCCCGTGATATCTTGGCAGTTGAATAGGGCGAGGTTCTTGTAAAAACTCCACGGGTTTTTTTTGGCTTTTAACTTGTTGCAAATGATACTCGTCTCAAAATTTTATGCATAAGGCGGAGTTTTTGAGATTTTGCCTACCCTTAGCTTTTGGTTGTTTTACAAGGCTTTTGGAAGTTTTTGAGATTTTCAGTTTTCTTGTGTGCCTCGGAGCAAGATGTATCAACAACTTCGTGTATAAGCCTTGATACTCAAGGGCTGGATGCGTGTTTATGATATTTATCATGTCAAAAGTCAAAAAAGAGCCTATTCTAATCCTTGTCTTTCAAAGGTTTGAAAAGTAGTGTTGCACTTTTATCTGACCCGTGGGGAGTTGCAACAAAAATAAGAACCTTGCAATCTAATATTTTAATGTTGCACTTTTATCTGACCCGTGGGGAGTTGCAACACTGCCTCCTACTGTGAACTGCTCGAGGCTTCGTGTGGAGTTTGGTTGCACTTTTATCTGACCCGTGGGGAGTTGCAACATTGGAGTTTGAATTTCACGATAATAGTGGTTCTCAAAAGTTGCACTTTTATCTGACCCGTGGGGAGTTGCAACTGAGGTAATGAGTTGTTTGAGGTCTTCCTCACTTAGGGGTTGCACTTTTATCTGACCCGTGGGGAGTTGCAACATAATTGTCTCAAATTTTTCGATATTGCCAATTTTATCATAAGTTGCACTTTTATCTGACCCGTGGGGAGTTGCAAC
>JBBKAW010000024.1 GCA_037722135.1 Aquificaceae bacterium | reverse complement strand
ACATATACTTACCCACATTTCCGTTGGCGTAAAGCCTTACATTTCGCAGTGTAAAGTCTATGGCACTCTTGTTTCCGCTGGTTCTCTCGCGCAGGTATTGTCCCCAGATTTGGGCTTTGAAGCCCATGTTTCCTTGGACGTCTTCCGAAATCCTAAAGCTTATGGCATGGGCTGGCAATACACTTGCACCCATCAGGGCTGCTACTGCAAGTAGGCTCTTCCTCATGTTAGTACCCTCCTTAAAAGGTTTTGATAACTACATAATAGCAGATAAAATTCCTCTTGTCAAGCCTTTTTTTACTTTTGCACTTTTGCAGAGGGCTCTTTTAACAAGGCTTGCTCATTTGCAAAATTTCCAATCTCTTTTCTTAGGTCTCTTGTCATGGCTTCCTCGTATGTGTATGGACACTCTTCTGGAAGGTGGAATTCCTCTGGGTTGTAGTTATTGTCTCTTAGCCATATCTCTAACTCCGCAACTGCGTCAATCCACGCACTTTCAATTTCCTGTGGAAGTTTACGCCTAAGGCTTGGGTATTTTTTGAAATGTGCCCTTAACCTACTTCTGGCATTTTCTATACTCCTTATCCATCCATGCCCTGCACCTTCTCCCCCAGCCAAGTTTCTAAAGTTATCCCATTTGTAAAGATGCTCCAAGATAACCGCCAGCTGGCTTATGCCAGAGTCCAAGTGCCTTCTTCCCATATCCCATATCTCCTCTAAGAGGTTTTCCCAGTCCACAAGCTCGTAAGCCTTCTCCTTCAAAAGCTCGTAGTTTATCTCCGCCCAAAGTGGAAAGTCTTTGTAGTATAGTTCTCTTAGCTCTTCCTTGCTTATGGTCTTCATGATTTTAAATATAGGCTTTTGCTTTATAGTTTTTATTATGAAAACCGTAGATGTTAGCACAAAGCCTGAGACCCTTAGGAGTGCCAGTGCCTACGGCAGGATAAGACTAAAAAAGGATACGGTGCAGGCAATAAGAGAGGGTAGAGTGCCAAAGGGAGATGTGCTTTCCGCCTGCAGGCTTGCAGGCATTATGGCTTCAAAGAAAACTCCAGAGCTTTTGCCCTTTTGCCATCCTGTGAGCTTGGAGCATGTGGAAATAAAGGCACAGCTTGGAGAGGACTATTTAGAGGTTTTTTCCTATGTTAAAGGCATAAACAAAACAGGCTACGAGATGGAAGCCTTAACAGCGGTAAGCGTAGCCCTGCTTACCGTTTACGATATGTGTAAAGGCATGGACGATAGCATGCTTATAGAGGAGATAAGGCTTTTGGAAAAGACTGGTGGAAAGTCCCAGTGGTCAAGGACCTTAGAGGGAATAAAAGTAAAGGTTCTCTCCGAGTGTGCTTTGAAAGAGTTCATAGAGGCTCAACTTCTCAGTCTTGGTGCTGAGCTCAGTGAGGAAGGGTATGAGCTTCTCGTTTCCACTCAAAGCCTGTCCTTTTCTGAGGTGTGGCAGGTCTCTTCTGTGATAAACCAAAAGCTCTTTAGCCTTTTTCCAGAGGCTCTAAAAAGAGGTGTAAGGGTGGGTCTTTGTGATGGTAAACTTTGCATAGAGCTTGAGGAAGACAAAGCTATTATCTCTGCCTTCTTTGAAAGTTTTGGAGGACTTATAGGAAATTGGTTAAGGGATGGAAAGGCTGTATAACTGGCTTTTGCTAAAGGCTATAAAGGGTCTTGGTGAAGTTTCTATAAAAAAGCTTTGGCTAAGGTTTGGAAAGGCAGAGAGCATCCTTTCTGGAAGCTACGAAGATATAAGAGAGCTTTTAGGCGAGGAGAAAACGAAGGCTTTTTTCAAAAAGGAGCTTTCCTTTGACCCAGAGGAGGTCATAAGGCTGGTAGAAAGGGAAAAGATTCAGTGGCTGACCCTTGAAGACCAAGAATACCCAGCACTTCTAAAAGAAATAGATGACCCGCCACCTGTGCTTTTCCTTACAGGAGCTTTGAAAAACACATCCCTTATTGCAATAGTTGGCACAAGAAAGCCAGACACACAAAGCCTCTGGTTTATCAGTAAGTTAGTAAGAGAGTTGGTGCAAAGAGGATATGGAGTAAGCTCTGGCGGTGCCATAGGATGCGACTATCATAGCCACAGAGAGTGCCTACAGGCAGGTGGCTTTAGTGTTTGCTTTCTTGGTATGGGTATTTTGAATATTCCTCATTATCTCCAAAAGCTAAGAGGAGAGAACATGGTCTTTGTGTCTGAGTTTTTACCCGATGCACCCCCAGAGGAGTTTACCTTCCCAAGAAGAAACAGGCTAATAAGTGCTATATCCAAGGCAGTGGTAGTGGCAGAAGCAGGACAAAAGAGCGGAGCACTCATAACTGCGGACTATGCGGTAAAACAGAAAAAGCCTCTTTGGGTATACATAGGAAACTCCGCAAGCCAAAGGTGGCTCGGATGTGTAAACCTCGTAAACAGTGGAAAAGCCAAGATAATACACAGCCCCCTTGACCTCTTTGAAGGCATACCCAACGCAAACGTCCAGAAAGACCCTCTCCTTGACCTTCTGTCCACTCCGAAGACCTTTGATGAGCTACTTTTGCTTACAGGACTTGGATATTCTGAGCTAAGTGTAAAACTCTCAAACCTTGAAGTGCAGGGAAAGGTTGCTCGGCAAGGAAACTTTTATATGGCTTTGTAATTGTGGAGACGAGGGGAGTTGAACCCCCGACCTCCTGCTTGCGATGCAGGCGCTCTCCCACTGAGCTACGTCCCCGTAGATTTAAAATTATAACACTTCCAAACGCATAGGTCTTATGGACCTTAGGAACTTCAAAACCGAGGCAAAGTTTTTAGTGTCTACTTTTACAAGCAACTCCTTTAGGTCTCCCACCCTTCTTTTGCTTACCTCCACAGGAAGCCCGCTAAGGTCTGGCTCCTTTCTTACCTCAAGTCTTATGAGCCTTGTGTAGGGTGGTAGGTTTTCTTCTTTTCTCCTTTCAAGCTCCTCTTTGCAAAAGCCCTCCCAGTCCTTTGTCTTCAAAAACTCCAAAAGAGGGTTATGCTCTAAAACTGTTTGAACTATTAGCCTTTTTTTGCTTATGCTCAAAGCCTTCCACATATAGGAGAAATACTCCTCCGCAGAGTCATACCACGGGACAGAGAGAATATTGTCCGCATGTAGCACAAGCACGTTATCGTAGGTCCTACCGAGCTCTGGCTTTGTTTGAAAGGTTATGTTTTCCCTTAGTCCTATGAGTTTTTCCACTTCTTCCACCGCCTTGTCTATACCAAAGCCAAGTTCTTGAAGTTCTCTTCCACACTCAGGACAGTTTGCCAATCCCTTGTATCCACAGGAAGTGCAAAAGACGGTGCTTTTGTCCTTACTAAGGGTTAAAAAGCTACCACACCTTGGACACTCCACTATATAGCCACAAGCCTTGCAGTAGGCATAGGCATAACCTACCTTGTTTACAAGGATAAGGCTCTCCTCCTTTGCGTTTTCCTTTAGGAGTTTTAGTGTGGTATCTGTAAGAACTTCTTCTGGCTTTCTCTTTATTACCACCACCTCCGCAGAGGGTATAAACACTTCCCTTTGCCAGCCCTCTCTAAGGCACAAGCTAAGAGGTGGCAGTGGACTTGCCACACAAAAGTTAGCACCATAATAGCGAGAAAGCTCAAAGAGAAAATGCCTTAGGTCCGTCCCGTCTTGAAGCCTTGAGGCTCTATCTCCAAGAATAACCACAAGCCTTAGGTCTTTTATAGGAGATAGCAAGGCTATCCTGCTTCCCAGCACCACAAGACCCTTTTCCTCATAAACCCTAAACCAGTTTTTCACAAAGTTCTTTTCCCTCTGAAAGGAGCTAAGAAGCACAAGCCTATCGCCAAAAACAGCATACATCTCCTCGTAAAGGTTTCTGAGTAGCTCACTTTGGTCGCAAAAGACAAAGATAGATTCCCCTCTATCTATGTAAGCGGTAAACTCCTCAAAGAGCCTCTCTTTTATCCCCTGCCAGCTACCCATCAAAACACTTTTACTTCCAAGAGGTCTAAACAAGGGCTTTTTTTCCTGTCTTAGCTTAGCAAAATTTGGGTTTGTGTAGGGTATGACCTCTTCTGCCTCTGAAATTATACCCTTCTTTAAAAGAGCCTTTATCTGTGCGGAACTAAAGCCTTGCTCTTTTAGCTCCTCTAAGCTCGCATATCGTTTTTCAAGCAAAAAGTAAACAAGTTTAGAGACTTCCTCTTTATTTTTTAACCTTTTGAGCCTTTGCAGAGCCTCCTCCAAAGGGACACATAGCCTATAGAACTTCTCCACAAGCTTTGGACTTTTCCATTCTCTCTTTTTTGTGAGAAACCCAAGCTCCAAAAGATACTTTACTGGCTCGTTTCCAAAACGCCTTTTTAAGTTCTCCTCCCTTACCTTACCTCTTGCTTTTACCCAGCTTAGTATTTCAAGGCTTTTTTTATCCAGAAAGGTTATTGGTTTTTCAGAAAGGCTTATATACTCTTCCAACCTCCAATCAAAGACGGAGGGTAAGAGCTTATACAAAAGATACCAAGGTATAAGACCGTAATAGTTTGCGGTATCAATAAGAGCCCTTATGTGCTTTTCTGTTGTAAAGGGTCTTGTGTCTGGAAACTCAAGACTTGCTTCCTGCCCTTCGTTGGCAAGACCTACCACTACTGCAGTCTTTCCCGAGAATAAGACCCTGTAGCCTACAGGACTGCCCTCATAAGGGAAGTGAGCTTTTACCTTTATGGTTCTTCCACCGGGTAGAGCCAGCTTTAGGTTCATTCACCGTAATACTCCGCCTTTGAAGTGGCGGTTTCCCAAAGGACAACTTTTACCACCTTCACATCCCCTAAAAGACCAACCTCAGAGAGCTTTTTCACCAAAAAGTCATAGAAAAACTTAGCCAGAGCTTCTGCGGTAGGACAAAAGTCCACAGGGAATATCTTTAGAGCTCCGTATTTCTCTGCGACAGCCTTGAGCTCCTCATACATAGGGTCATTAATGTCTATTATGAAGCTGTGGTCCATAGTGTCTATAAGGTCCTTTAGGGCGTTTTTTACATGATAAAAGTCCATAACCATATCCTGCTCTGAAAGTGTGTTAGAACCCAAGACCACCTCAAGCACATAGCTGTGCCCGTGGAGGTTTACACATTTGTTTACTGGGACTTCTTTGCCTACAGTAAAGTCCGCACCCCTTCCACAGGTTAGGTTTTGCTTCCAAACCCTATGTCCTGCCTCAAACCTGAAGGTTTTTGAAATCTGCCACCTCATCACCAAACCACCACCCTTTCACATTTTACTATAAGCTCCGCTATCTCCTCGTAGCTTTTAGTGAGGTTTTCGGGTATTTTTATACCCCTCGCCTGTGCATCTTCTCTGCAGGCATACCATCCCTTTTTTGTGGGAAACCTCAGAACACCGTCTTGAATTAACACCACTATATCTCCCTCTTCCACAAGGTCAGAGCTAAAGTCTCCCAGCTTTCTCACAAGCCAAAGGGTCTTTACCATATCATAACCGCCTCCGAGCTTGCTATAATGCTTCTTATGTCTTCTATGCTTTTGACCTCAACTTCACAAAGAAGGTCTTCTGGCTTTAGACCCCTTTCTTCAAGGGATGTATCCTCCACATAAACCTTTACCTTAACATAAGCCATATTCTCTATAAGCCGGTCAAAGCCTTGAATACCTAAGTCTTCTGGATGCCATCTACTAAGGGCATACACACCGTCCTTGATAAGTATAAGGTTTACTTCACAGCTTATTCCAAGAGCCATAGCTACCCTTAGGGCTTCGTGGCACTTCCACGAAAAGGGGTCTCCCTTTATCACAAAAGCGACTTTCATTTTAGTTAAAGTTTAACACCTTATCGTATTCTCCTATAAGCCTTGAGAGGTTGTAGGTGGAACTGCTCTCAAAAAAGTCAAGAGGCTTTTCTATACCCCGTTGATGGGCGGAGTGGGCACAGTATAGAAGCCTAACTCCCATTTCCTTTAGCTCCCTTGTTTCTGGTCTTATGGTGTAGTAGGCACCGTTTCCTGAGAAAAATATGGTGACTTCTCCCTTTTTTGTGAGTTCCCTTGTGAGGTTAACTATGGTGTTGTAGTCCTTAGCAAAGGGGTTGCTGGTTACTATGATAAGAAACTTCATCTTACCTTTCTTATTAGTATCTCCCAGGTATTTTCTGAAATCTGATTAACACCAAGCACTTCCTGACCCTCTTCTCTCATGCTTTTTGGAACGCTTTCTGCAGAAGGCTTATAGTCCACTATGACCCTTAGCACTTGACCCACTTCCATCTGCTCCAGAGCCAGCTTGCTCTTTACAAAGGTAAAGGGACAGACATCACCTCTTATGTCCAGCTCCCTGTCGTATTTAATAGCTTTTGTCTCCATGGAGTTTTTAATTATAAGACCCTTGGTCTATTTTGCAAGCACCCTTTCCACCTCAGCAAGGGAAGTTATACCCTTTCTTACCTTTAGTATACCGGCTTCGTATAGGGTTCTCATACCCTTTTTTCTGGCAAGGTCTCTTATGTCTTCTGCGGTGGCACCCTTTACGATGAGCTTTCTGAGTTCTTCGTCCACTTCAAGTATCTCATGCACAGCGGTTCTACCTTTATAACCAGAGCCATTGCAGTGTTCACAACCCTTAGGGTTAGCCTTATAGATAACTATGTCCTCGTCAGGTGATTTTAGGACGCCAATCCTGTAGAGTGCCTCTCTGGGTGTATCCTCTGGGATTTTGCACTTAGGACAGAGCTTTCTCACAAGCCTTTGGGCTACGATGAGTATTACGGAAGAACCCACCAAGAAAGGCTCTATACCCATATCCACAAGCCTTGCTATGGAAGAGGGAGCGTCGTTGGTATGCAAAGTGGAAAAGACCAAGTGTCCTGTTAGCGCTGCCTTTATGCCTATCTCCGCAGTTTCTGTATCTCTTATCTCACCTATAAGTATAATGTCTGGGTCTTGTCTTAGAAAGGCTCTCAAGACACTTGCGAAGGTAAGTCCTATTCTCTCGTTAACTTGCACTTGATTTAGTCCCGGAATAGCTACCTCAACTGGGTCTTCTGCGGTCATTATGTTTACATCAGGAGTATTGCGTTCCATTAGGGCTGCATATAGGGTAGTGGTCTTACCCGAACCTGTAGGTCCTGTAACCAGTATCATGCCCCAAGGTTGCCATATGGCTCTTCTAAACTTCTCAAGGTCATCGGGTTCAAAGCCAAGGTCATCAAGCCTCACATTCAAATACTTCTCCGCTTCCTGTATTCTCATAACCACCTTTTCTCCATAAACGGTTGGGACGGTAGAGACCCTAAGGTCTATTTTCCTGCCCTTATACCTCGTTCTTATCCTCCCATCCTGGGGTTTTCTTTTCTCTGATATATCAAGGTTTGATATTATCTTGAACCTTGCAACCAGTGCATCCCTTATCCCTAAGGGTAATTCATGATAAACCTTTAGGATACCATCAACCCTGTATCTTACTACCACCTTTTTCTCTTGAGGCTCTATGTGAATATCTGAAGCTCCAAGGTCTACCGCTTCCACTATTAAGAAGTTTGCCAGTTTAACAGCGGCACCCTCACCCGCCTCCGTTGCTAATACTTCAGAAGAAAGCTCTGTTGCCTCTGCCTCTATTTCTACATCTTCGCTTACATCAAAGCCTTCTATAATCTTGTCTACTGTGGGATAAAGCTTGTTAAGGATGTCTTCTATGGACTTTTTAGTGGCAACATAAGGCACAATGGTGTTTATTTTTGTCTTGAACCTTAGCTCATTTATGGCACTTTGATTAAAGGGGTTTATTGTCAAAATATAGAGTTTTCCATCTTCATACTTAATAGGTGCTATGCTGTGTTTTCTTAATGTATCCTCTGGTAGTTTTTCCTTTATATCTTCAGGAAGTTTTATGTCCTCAATTCCACCTTTCCATAACCTTTGAGGCATGTATTTCTGATATAAATCCATAAGGCGGATATCATCTATATAACCGAGCCTTAGAAGTGTGCTTATTATATCTTCGTCCCTTTCCTTTTTAGCCTGTGCTTCCAGTGCCTTGTCTCTGCTTATGTATCCCAACCTCACAAGGAGTTCAAGAAGTTTTGCCTCATCCATAACTCTCCTCCTCCGATGGGAAAAGTCCAGCCTCTACTTCACTTTTAAACCTTTTCAAAGCATTCCTAAAAAGCTCCGCGCCTTCAAGATATCTTTTTACAAACCTCGGCTTTATATCCTCCACAAGACCCACAAGGTCATGAAACACCAAGACCTGACCATCGCAGTAAGGTCCTGCACCTATGCCTATGGTTATGGCTCTTGACCCTTCTGTAAGCTCTTTTGTAAGCCCCTTAGGTATACTCTCAAGCACCACCATAAAAGCTCCAGCTTCCTCCAAGGCTTTAAAGTCTTTTTTGATACGCTCTGCCTCTTCTTCCGCCCTTCCCACCACCCTATATCCACCCAGTGCATGCACGCTTTGAGGTGTAAAACCAATGTGTCCTACCACTGGTATGCCGATGCTTACAAGCCTGTATACTAACTCCGCCACCTCTTCACCTCCCTCTATCTTTACTGCGTTTGCTCCCGTTTCTTTTATAACCCTTCCACAGTTCCTTATGGCTTCCTCAAGGCTTACCTGATAGCTCATAAAAGGCATATCCACGATAACAAAGGTGTTTTTTGCACCCCTTCTGACCGCCTTTGTGTGGTATATCATCTCTTCAAGACTGACAGGCAAGGTAGTATCCTGCCCCTGAAAGACCATTCCAAGAGAGTCTCCCACGAGTATACAGTCTATACCCACCTGCTCGCAGAGCTTTGCGGAGATATAGTCATAGGTAGATACCATAACTATCTTCTTGCCTTCTCGCTTTTTCTTAAAAAGGCTTCTTACCGTTATACCATCCATTCTTAGCCTTCCTTCTTCTGCGTGGAGGCTTCTTCCACCTCCTTAAGAAGCTCAAGGAGTTTCTTAATGGTTTCCCTAATACCGTTCATGTCTGACAACTCTCTCATCTCTTTTACCAGTTTGAGTAGGTTTTCAAGGAGCTCTTTCTTGTATGGACCTTCACCGACCCTTATTTGGTATGCGGAAGCGGTGATAGGGTGAATTATGCTGTTAACTATCCTTCTGGCAGTTAGCTTGTCCTGAGCCCGAGCAAGCTCTTCCAATTCCCCTTGAAACCTTCTAAGCAAGTTTATACCTATCTCAAACTCCTTGGTCATTTAGCTCCTCCAGTGGTGAGTGTTAAGAAAATTTTAACATTTTTTCATGTAGTCCAAAAGTATGCTTCTGTGGTCAAAGACCAAAAGGTCAAGTGGCAGGTCTTCAAGTTTGTAAACCCTTACCCTTTTTGCGTCATCTCCAGCCTTTGGTTCACCCTCCGCATCGCACACAAAAACCACAGAAACCACATGAAACCTTGGGTCCCTCTTTGGGTCAGAATAGACTCCAAAAAGCCTGTTTATCCTTGCATCAAGACCCGTTTCTTCCTTTATTTCTCTCAATACTGCGGATTCTACAGTTTCTCCCACCTCCACAAAGCCTCCGGGCAGGGCCAAACCCTCTGGAGCGTATAGCCTTTCTATAAGCACTAAACCCTTAAATCTTTCACCTTCCCAGAGCCTTAGTATAGCATCCACCGCAAGGTGGGGAGTTTTTGGTTCTTTCATAGGGAGTATTATAGATGACTTTTGTCATCTTGACTTTTGAGAGGAGGGTCTATAAAATTGATATCAGATTTCAATATAGGAGGTATGCTATGCGGTTGTTGGTTCTTGGAGGACACGACAGGATGAGGGCAAGGGTTAAAGAGCTCTCCAAGAGGTATGGAGTAAACATCAAGTTTATAAACCAAGAAACACAGCAGAACATTGACAGTGCATTGGCATGGGCGGACTGGGTGATAGTCTTTACCAGTCTTGTAGGGCACAACATGGTTAGACTTGCCAAAGACTACGCCAAGGATAGGTGTATCTTTTGCCACTCTCATGGTGTGTG
>JBBKAW010000023.1 GCA_037722135.1 Aquificaceae bacterium | reverse complement strand
AGCGGTTTAAGTGTCTTTGGAGTAAGGCACTGGGATTGATTGAAAGAAATCCATACTTTCAATCGGTCCCTAAACCTGAGGTGTGGATGAATGCCCACAAAAGGGGTATTTGTCCATGCTAAGGGATACTTTTTGAAGAATGTTGGACTGTAAAAGAACAAAACTTTAAGCCTATTGAAAGGTTGGCATAGCTTATCTATAAAGACCCCTTGAAAGTATATACTCCTCCACCTTTTCTGGCACAAGCCATTTTATGCTCTTGCCTTCTTTTAGCCTTTGCCTTATCTCTGTTGAGGATACATCTACTCGTCTAACTGAAACAAGATGGAAATCCCTTCCTTCTTTAAGCTCTGGGAAATGCTCCCTTATGTAGCCTTTAACCTCCTGCCACCTGCCCTCTCTGTCTACTATCACAAAACCTGCAAGGGAAATAAGCTCCTTAGGCTTTTTCCACAGGTGAAGGCTCAAAAAACTGTCCGCTCCTACAAGAAAATAAGGCTTTTGTCCAAGAATTTTGTTTAAATCCCTTGCGGTATCCACTGTATAAGAAACTCCACCTCTTTCTATTTCTATCCTGCTAACCTCAAAGCCTTGAAAACCTTCTATTGCAAGACTTATCATGTTATACCTATCCTCTGCACTTGCCCTGTGTGGCTCCTTTAGAGGTGCCTGATAAGCTGGTAAAAAGACTACCCTTTCAAAGCCCAAAAGCTCAAGGGCGTCCCTTGCTACTAAGAGATGACCTATATGTATTGGGTCAAAGCTACCACCAAAGAAGAGTTTCATAGCTTAGCGTAAAATTATAGCGGTATCTAAGTTTGCTTTAGGTCAGATAGTCAGTCAAAATGTAGCATTCAACCATACAAATTCACGCTTTCTTTGACCTTCTCTTGAGGCTATTCTTTAAGCATCAAACCAAAAGGAGGTGTAGTCATGTTTAAAGGCATTCTTTTCAAAAAGGCACTTCTTGGCACTGCGGTTTTTTCCTTTGCCCTTGGGCTTGCAGTCGCTGGCATGCATGAAAAGGAACGCAAAAAGGCAGACGCAAAGCCTAACATAGTCCAAACCGCTCAGCAGGCAGGTCAGTTTAAGACCCTTCTTACCGCAGTTAAGGAGGCAGGTCTTGAAGAAACCCTTGCTACAAAGTGTTGTTTTACGGTCTTTGCTCCCACCGACGAAGCCTTTGCAAAAATTCCAAAGGACAAGCTGGATGCTCTTCTAAAGGACAAGGAAGCACTTAAGAAGGTTCTTCTATACCACGTAGTGGAAGGCAAGGTTTATTCAAAGGACCTAAAGGACGGTCAAAAGGTTAAGACCCTTCAAGGTCAACAAGCTACCATAAGCCTAAAAGGCGGTGCTAAGATAGACAGCGCCAACATAGTAAAAACAGACATAGAAGCCTCCAACGGTGTTATACATGTAATAGACACTGTGATAATGCCTAAGTAAAGCCTTGCCCTCTTTGGGGGCTTTTTGTAAAATGCTTTATGTGAGGCAGTTCCCAAAGCCGAGAGTAGTAGTCAGTGCCTGTTTAAATCTAAAACCTGTTCGCTACAACGGTCAAGAGGTTAGGGATGAATTTGTCCTTAAACTTCTTCCTTACTGTGAAGTTATAGAAGTCTGTCCAGAGATAGCTATAGGTCTTGGCGTTCCAAGAGAGAAGATAATAGTCTATAGAAGAGACCATGCTTTTGGTCTTTCTCAACCTGCAACGGGTCTTGAGCTAACAGAAAGGATGGAGAGCTTCTCGGAGAAGTTTTTAAGCGGACTTTCAGAGGTGGATGGCTTTATACTAAAGAGCAAGTCGCCTTCCTGTGGGGTTTCCAATACAAAGGTATACAAAGACCCAGAGGGGAGAGAGTTTCATTCAAAGGGAAAGGGGCTTTTTGCCATGAGGGTTTTGGAAAGATTTGAAGACCTACCGGTAGAGGACGAGGGAAGGTTAAGGGATGAACAACTACGCAGGCATTTTCTCACAAGGCTTTTTTCTATTGCAGACCTCAGAGAAAGTTTTAGGAGAATAGAAAAAGTAAAAGACCTTATGGACTTTCACCAAAGGTATAAGTATCTTTTAATGGCATACTCTCAGGTAAAGTTAAAGGCACTTGGAAGGCTTACCGCACAGGCAAGAGAAGAAAACCTAAGAGAAACTCTTGCAGAATATAGAAGGCTTTTCTTAGAGGCTCTTAAGAGGAAGCCCTCCATAGGTCAACATGCCAACGCCATACTCCATATCTTCGGACATCTTTCAAGAAACTTCAAACCCTCGGAGAAGGCACACTTTCTAAAGCTGGTGGAGGACTACAAGAGGGGAGTAGTAGACAGGAGGCTTCTTGTGGAGTTTCTAAAAGGCTACGCTTACAGATTTGAAAACCAGTATCTCCTCACACAAGCCTATCTCCAACCTTATCCAGAGGAGCTTGAGCTTTAGTCTTCATCAAGGATTTCCATACCCTCAAGGGTGTAATAGGGTCTTTCGTAGCTTGAGTAATAGTAAGGCGTGTATGCGGTAAACTCTCCAGCACAGGTATCCACGCCCTTGAAGGCTGGGACTATGTTCCACTGATACCTAAGACTTCTTATCTCATGCTCCTCCATACCTTTGAGTTTTGCTATCTCCAAGTCCGAATAGCCCATCTCTTTGGCAAGCCTTAGGGTCTGTGGGTCCAAGTCCTTTTCCTTTATAACCTTTTCAAAGTCCACTATCTGCTTTATATTTTCCAGAAACCAGGGGTCTATCTTTGAAAGCTCGTAGACTTCTTGCACGCTATAGCCCTTTCTGAAAGCTCCAGAAATATACCAAAGTCTGTTTGGGTTAGGGATTCTTAGACCTCTTCTTATCTCCTCATCCTCCAGCATGGAGTAGTCTGGAAAGGCAAGACCATACACATCTTGTTCAAGACTCCTTATGGCTTTACCAAGGGCTTCCTTGAAGGTTCTTCCAATTGCCATAACCTCTCCCACAGACTTCATCATCGTTCCCAGTGTTTTGTCTGTCCTTGGAAACTTGGCAAAGTCAAAGCGCGGGATTTTTACTACCACATAGTCTATAGAGGGTTCAAAGGATGCAGGAGTAAAACGTGTTATGTCGTTCTTTAACTCATCAAGGGTATATCCTACTGCCAACTTGGCAGCGACCTTTGCTATAGGAAAGCCAGTAGCCTTAGAAGCCAAAGCGGAAGACCTTGAAACCCTTGGGTTCATCTCTATTACGTAAAAATCTCCTGTCTCTGGGTTTACCGCAAACTGTATGTTAGAGCCTCCCGTGTCCACGCCTATCTCTCTCATTATCTCAATGCAGGCATCCCTGAGTATTTGGTATTCCTTGTCTGTAAGGGTCTGGGCTGGTGCTACCGTAATGGAATCTCCTGTATGCACACCCATAGGGTCAAAGTTTTCAATGCTACAGACAATTATCACATTGTCCTTTGAGTCTCTTATTACCTCAAACTCAAACTCCTTCCAACCTATAAGGGACTTGTCTATAAGCACTTGGTGTATGGGAGAGGTTTTGAGGGCTATTTCTACCTTTTCTTTGAACTCTTCCATGTTGTAGGCGATAGAGCCTCCGGTGCCACCAAGGGTAAAGGCAGGTCTAAGTATGGCAGGAAAGCCTACCTCTTTGACCTTTTCTATGGCTTCTTGCAAAGAAGAGACTACCACGCTTGGTGGGACTTTTAGTCCTATTCTCTCCATAGACTTTCTAAAGAGGTCTCTGTCTTCACCCTTTTTAATTGCAGAATAGTTGGCACCTATGAGCCTAACACCGTATTTTTCCAATATACCCTCCTCGTAGAGTTTTACCGCAAGGTTAAGAGCAGTTTGACCTCCCAGTGTGGGAAGTAGTGCGTCGGGTCTTTCTATCCTTATGATTTCTTCTAAAACATCCACTGTGAGAGGTTCTATATAGGTCCTGTGGGCAAACTGGGGGTCTGTCATTATGGTGGCTGGGTTGGAGTTAACCAAAACTATCTCATATCCCTCTTGCAAAAGTGCCTTACATGCCTGAGTGCCCGAATAGTCAAACTCCGCCGCTTGACCAATCACTATGGGTCCTGAGCCTATGATGAGTATTTTCCCTATGTCTGTGCGTCTTGGCATTAAAGGTTATATTATATTAGATTTCCAAGATGGCTTACGACAAAATTGTTATAAGAGGAGCACGCCAGCACAATCTAAAAAACATAAACCTTGACATACCTAAAAACAAGTTAGTGGTTATAACTGGACCCTCTGGCTCTGGCAAGTCCTCTCTGGCTTTTGACACCATTTATGCAGAGGGTCAAAGAAGGTATGTGGAGTCCCTTTCCTCTTACGCCAGACAGTTTCTTGGCATAATGGAAAAGCCTGAAGTGGACATAATAGAGGGGCTTTCGCCTGCAATAGCCATAGACCAAAAGACCACCTCCAAAAACCCACGGTCTACTGTGGGAACTGTCACGGAGATATACGACTATATGCGTGTGCTCTGGGCAAACATAGGAAAGCCTCACTGTCCTGAGTGTGGAAGGCTCTTAGAGGGACTATCCGCTCATGAAATATTGGAAAAGGTCTGGGAAAAATACCAAAACAGAAGGATAGCAGTCCTTTCTCCTCTCGTAAGAGGCAAAAAGGGTGAGTTTAGAGAGCTTTTCAAGGAGCTTGACAGGATGGGCTTTTCAAGGGTTAAGGTGGACGGAGAATACATGAGGATTTTGGAAGTGCCACCCCTTGACAAAAACAAAAAGCATAACATAGACCTTGTAGTGGACAGGCTAACCTTGGAAGAGGAAGAGAGGGCAAGGCTTTTGAGTGCCATAGAGAAGGCACTTGAGCTTTCAAAGGGGCTTGTAAAGATAGAAGAGGTGGAAAGCCAAAGGGAAGAGGTCTTTAGCGAACGTCTTACCTGCCCAGACCATGGCTTTTCTATCCCTGAGCTTTCTCCAAGACTTTTCTCCTTTAATTCTCCCTACGGTGCTTGTCCTGCCTGTAAGGGTCTGGGTGTGAAATGGGAAGTGGATGTGAAACTTCTTGTGGATGAGAGAGAGCCTGCGGTGGATGCCTTTCGCATAACGGACTCCGCCTATTTTGACTATCTAAGATATCCCGTTATGAACCTGCTTAGAAAACTGGGATACGACCCAAGAACACCCTTTGGAGACCTGCCCCAAAGTGTAAGAAGTTTGCTCCTATACGGTGGGTCTATTGAGGGTGGAAACTTTGAGGGTATTGTAAAGCATCTTGAGAGGAGGTTTTTGGAAGAAGAGTCAGAAAAACTAAGAGAGGAAATATCGGAGTTTATAAGAGAAAAACCCTGTCCGGAGTGTAAGGGTGCAAGGTTAAGACCAGAAGCCCTTGCGGTTTTGGTGGATGGTAAAAGCATCTGGGACGTTGCACGCATGCCCATAAGGCAAGCCAAAGAGTTTTTTGACAACCTACCTAAAAAACTCAGTGGTAAAGACCTGCTTGTGGCGGAAAGGCTTATAAAGGAAATATCAGACAGGCTTGGCTTTCTCCTAAATGTGGGTTTGGATTATCTTGACTTGGCACGAAGTGCGGTCACCCTCTCTGGTGGAGAGATGCAACGCATAAGGCTTGCAACACAAATAGGCTCAAAGCTCACGGGTGTGCTGTATGTCTTGGATGAGCCTTCCATAGGACTTCACCCGAGGGACACAGACAAGCTCATAAAGACCCTGAAAGACCTAAGGGACTTGGGCAATACAGTTATAGTGGTAGAACACGACCCAGAGACTATCCTAAGTGCGGACTGGGTAATAGATATGGGTCCAGGGGCTGGTAAAGAAGGTGGTCAGGTGGTCTTTTGTGGCACTGTGGAGGAAATGCTCTCTCACGAGAAGTCTTTGACGGGTGCTTATCTTTCTGGAAGGCTCTCCATAGAAGTCCCTGCCATAAGGAGAAAACCAGAGGGTAGATGGCTAAGGATAGTGGGTGCAAGAAAGCACAACCTAAAGAATATAACAGTGGAAATTCCAGTAGGCTTATTTGTGTGTATAACGGGAGTGTCTGGCAGTGGAAAGTCTACCCTCATATACGACATCCTCTGGGAGTATGCAAGGGCGGTCTTTTACGGTGGCACTGCAGAGGTAGAGGGCTTTGATAGGATAGAAGGGCTTGAATACTTTGACAGGGTTATTAACATAGACCAGTCTCCCATAGGAAGGACTCCCAGGTCAAACCCAGCTACCTACACAAAGGTCTTTGACCATATAAGGGAACTTTTTGCACAAACGCCAGAAGCCAGGGCAAGGGGCTACAACGCAGGCAGGTTTTCCTTTAACGTAAAGGGAGGCAGATGTGAAGCCTGTCAAGGAGAGGGGGTGATAAAAGTGGAAATGCACTTTTTACCACCTGTTTATGTGCCATGCGATGTATGTAAGGGTAAAAGGTATAACAGGGAGACTTTGGATATTCTCTATAAGGGCAAAAACATCGCTGACGTGCTTGATATGACCGTGGACGAAGCCTATGAGTTTTTTGAAAATGTGCCGGTGATAAAAAGAAAGCTACAGCTCCTAAGGGATATAGGTCTTGGCTATATAAAACTGGGACAGCCTGCCACAACCCTTTCTGGAGGCGAAGCCCAAAGGATAAAGCTTGCCAGAGAGCTCTCTAAAAAGGAAAGCGGAAAAACCCTATACCTCTTAGATGAACCTACCACAGGTCTACATATGGACGATGTGAAAAAGCTAATAGACATACTCCAAAGGCTCGTGGAGAGAGGAAACACGGTGGTGGTTATAGAGCATAACCTTGACGTGATAAAGTGTGCGGATTGGGTTATAGACCTTGGTCCAGAGGGAGGAGAAAGGGGAGGCTATGTGGTGGCGGTGGGAACTCCAGAGGACATAGCACAAAACCCAAACTCTTACACAGGACAGTATCTGAAAAAGCTTTTAGAGCCTCAAGGCGTAAAGGCATATAATTAAAAACACTATGCTGAGCTACGAGGTCTACAAAATTCTTGAAGAAGAGTTAGGCAGGGAGAAGGCGGACAAGGTGGCAAGGATTTTAGAAGTAATCCTGAAAGCCATAGAAGAGAAGGTCAAGGGGCAAAAGCCTATTCTCAAAGCGGATATAAAGGAGGAGCTTACAAAGGAGTTGGTAACAAAAGCGGAACTGCAGATAGTAAAACTGGAGTTAGAAAAAAAGATAGACAGGCTTGAGGTTTACCTTAAGGTTCTCATAGGGCTTGTGATACTTGGTTTGATGCTCCTAAACCCTGCCTTTTTGGATTTGATAAAGTCCATATTTAGCTCAAAATGAAGAAGCAAGTGGCGGTTATTGGCTCTTCTTCTGCAAAACCAGAGGAGGAAGAATACATTTTTGCATACAGGCTTGGCAAAGAAATTGCAAAAAGAGGCTTTGTGGTGGTTTGTGGAGGGCGTGGGGGTGTCATGGAGGCGGTGTGTAAGGGTGCTAAGGAAGAGGGAGGTCTCACAGTGGGAATTTTACCCTCTTACGAAGGGGAAGAGGCAAACCCTTACGTGGATATAAGGATAAGAACGGGCATGAGTTGGAACAGAAACCCTTTGGTGGTGGCAAGCGGTGATGTGGTAGTTGCAATAGGTGGAAACTGGGGGACGCTCTCTGAGATTGCCTACGCTCTTATTCTCAAAAGACCCATAATAGGCTACAAAACCCACAAGATTGAGGGGCTAACACAGGCAAATAGCCTTGAGGAAATTCTCCTATTTATTGACAAAAATCTCAGTTGAAATCTTCTCTCAACAGACCATATTTATACAGGAGGGTCAAAGATGGAGAAGGAAGTTTTCTTCTTGGAAGACCTGCTTTTTAAAAGCACCGCTCAGGAAATAGAGGAAAGATACCAAGAGGTATTACAACTCTATGCTCACGACCCAGAGATACTCAATATAGCCAAGAGTATAAAGGGCATGTGTGATTACATAATGAAAACTTACAAGGAGATACCAAACCCAGAAAAGAAGTTGGACGAAAGCCTATACACGACCCTCTACCAAGTGCTAAAGGACCTTAGCATAACCCTTTATGACCTCTCTATAGCAGAGGGCGAACAGATATACTACGTTTTGTCCTCCGCTTACCAGAAGCTCAATGGTGCTAACAACCTACTGGAGAGGCTCGTCTAATCTCCTTAGGAAACAAGCACCAAGAAGAAGGCAGAAGAAGGAATAATACAGCCAAACAAGAAACAAAAGGGGTGAGCCAATTACACTATACAGTGGGCTTGCACTTATCAGCTTTATGACCACTATAGAAAAGACCTTGTTGAGTATAAAAAGCAATAAGGAAGCAAAGGCGGAAGCCAAAAAGGTATACCCTCTTGGGCGAAAGTATAGGGAATAGAGCATGCTAACCAGAAGAAGGAGAAGCAAAAAGTTGGCAAGCTCTGTTAACCTTTGGTATATACCCTCAAGAAAGGACTTGGCTATGGCTAAAAGGGCTAAGCCAAAGGACAAGGCGGTTGCATAAAGTATGAGGACAAGGGGCATAAAGACCCAAAAGGCTAACTCACTTTCCAAAGGCTTTTTCTTGTAGACCATAGAGAAGGAAAAGTTTAGGCTTTTGGCAAAGGACAGTGCAAAGTAATAGGCAAGGGCAACAGACAAGAGAGAGCCAGAAGCTCTTTTTTCATACACGGGGAGAAGTTTGTCAAAAATTAGCTCCGCATAGGAAGGAAGATAGTCTTTTACATATTCATAAACCCTTGAAGGTTCAAGAAAAGGCAAATACATGGATACAAAACCAAGAAGCATTATCACAGAACCTACGACGGTGAGAAACTGATAGGTGAGGGACGCACTATGATATCCAAGGTTTTCTCTAAAGGCGTCTACGAAAGAAAGCAGGAGGGCTCTAATATAGTTCCGCATCTCTTATGGTATATTCCACAATGCCATCTAAGGGGCTTTTGAAGGTATAAGTGTCTCCAGAAACGCTCAATATGTAATTGGGGCTTATGGGAACTTTACCCTTTCCTCCTGGCAAGTCCACTGCGTAGGTGGGTATACCCATTCCAGAAATCCTACCTCTAAGATACTCCATTATCTCAAGACCCTTCTCAAGGCTTGTCCTAAAGTGCAAAGCACCTTTGACTGGGTCGCAGTGGAAAAGATAAACAGGTCTTACCTTTATCCTAAGGAGACCTCTCATAAGCTCTAACATTACCTGTGGGTCATCGTTTATACCCTTTAGCAGGACAGTTTGGTTGTTGACTGGCACTCCATGCCTAAGAAGCCTTTCCACAGCCTCTGCGGACTCTTGGGTTATCTCTTTGGGATGATTAAAGTGGGTATTTATCCATATGGGCGAGTATTTTTCAAGGATGTGCAAAAGCTCCTCATCAAAGAACCTTTGAGGTGCAAGAACGGGAAGCCTCGTGCCAATCCTAATAATTTCCACGTGTGGAATTTTCCGTAGGTTAGAAAGCACATACTCTAACTTCTCATTACTTACAGAAAGTGGCTCTCCACCAGATATTAGCACATCCCTTATTTCTTCGTGCCTTCTTACATACTCTAAAAACCTATCTATCTCTTCCTTTGTCCTTGCCCGCTCTCCCTCTTGGAAAATCCTTTTCCTCATACAGTGCCTGCAGTAAACCGCACAAAAGGTAGTCAAGGTAAAAAGCACCCTATCGGGATACCTATGAGTAAGACCCGGAATGTGTCCTTCCTCTCTAAAGGGGTCTGGCTCTCCCATAGACTGAACTCTTTCGTCCACTTCCACCGCTCTTGGAATAGCCTGAAGCCTAATGGGGTCTTGTGGGTCTTCTGGGTCCATAAGAGAAAGGTAATAGGGCGTTATAGCCATAGGATACAAGCCTGTGGTCTGGTCTATGCCTCTTTCTTCCTCTGGCGTAAGCCTTATATACCTTTTTAGCTCCTCTTTAGTTTTTATTCTGTTTTGTATCTGCCAATGATAGCTCCGCCAAAGCTCCTGTGGAACATCTGTGAAAAACTTTCTCATAACTTGTATATATGTTATACTAATCTCTACCTGCGGTTCTGGGTTAAAAGCCC